>JAGLBK010000143.1 GCA_018260275.1 Deinococcus sp. | reverse complement strand
GGCAAGGGACGTCGTTTTTACTGTGCTGGTCACACGCCCCCTCTCTGCGAGCTGTACCAGTCACCCCTCCGCCGCTTTGCGGCTCCCGCCCTCTCCGCAAGCGGCTCTACGAGTCCCACGAGTGGAGAGGGCCAAGAAAGCACGCCACAGACAAGTTTTTTCTGCTTCTCGAGCCATGCGCTAAGCCCGGTTATCCCAGCATGATGGGATGCACCCGACAGGAGGCCGGGTTCAGTGGTGAAAAGGCCAGATGACCGGAATCACCAGCATCGCCACGATGAAGGTCACGATGGTCAGCCCCGTACCCACCCGGACAAAATCCATGAAGCTGTAGCGCCCCGGCCCATACACCAGCATGCAGGACGGTTCCAGCGGCGTAATGAACGAGTTGCTGGCGGCAATCGTAATGCCGATAACGAAGGGGCGCGGATCGTAGCCCAGCGTTTTGGCCGTGCCAATCGCCAGCGGCAACATGACCAGCGCCGCCGCCTGATTGCTCATGGGCTGGGTCAGGGCCACCGTGACCAGAAAGAGGGCAGCCAGGATTCCCGTCGGCCCCAGTGGGGCCAGCAGATGCGACAGCCCCCCGGTCAGTACTTTGGCCGCGCCGGTCTGCTCAAAGGCCGTACCGAAGGCCAGCATACAGGCGACTAGCACGATCACCGGCCATTCGATGCTGCCGTAAGCCTCCTCTGGGGTAATCAGGCGCAGGATCAGGCACAGGGCCACCGCGACCACCACAGCCACACTAAGCGGCAACACTCCTGTGGCGCCCAGCACAACCGCGCCGATAAAGAGCAGCAGGGCCGCCGGAGCCTTTTTCAGGTCACTCTGCTTTTCGGTGAGGTCGCCCAGCACGGCGAGATGTTCATTCAGGTTCTCGACCCGGTCGGCACTTCCCTGAATCAGTAGGACATCTCCCACCTGTATGCGTAGCCTTCCCAGACGTTCGGTGGTGCGGTTGCGGCGGTGCAGCGCCAGCACGCTACAGCCGTAGCGCTCACGGAACCGGCCTTCGCTGAGGGTCCGCCCGATCAGCGGGCCACCTGGCATGACCACCGCTTCGACCAGCCGGATATGCCCGCCGACCTCGCCCGATTCGGCCTGCAACTTCTGTTCGCTGCGGCTGACCACACCCAGCGTGTTCTTGCCCGCCAGAATGCGCTCAGTCGGCCCCTCGACCGCCAGCGTGTCGCCCTCCTGCACGCGGAAATCTGCGCCGGGTGCATAGATGGTTTCTGTGCCCCGGCGCACGGCGACCACCGTCAGGCCATGATCGCGGCCCAGGTTGGTTTCCCGCAGCGTCTGCCCGATCAGGGGGCTGCCCGCTGCCACGGTCAGGTCGGCCAGATACGCCCGCAGCGTTTCTTCGAGCTGCACGTCGCGGGCCGGAAGCAGGCGCGGAGCCACGAAAAAGAGGTACAGCAGACCCACCAGCGCCGTGGGAATCCCGACCCAGGCCAGCTCGAAAAAGCCGAGCGGTTTTTCACCCGTTGCGGGCAGGGCACCCGATACCACCAGATTGGTCGTGGTGCCGATCAGGGTCACGGTGCCGCCCAGAATGCTGGCGAAGGCCAGGGGCATCAGGGCGCGGCTCGCCGGAATCCCGGCCCGGCGCGAGACCGCCGAGACGACCGGCAGAAAGACCGCCGTGGTCGCCGTGTTGCTGGTAAAGGCGCTGACCCCGGCCACCGCGCTGAGCATGGCCTGAAGCATCGCCGCCGGTTTGCGTACCCGCCGCGCCAGCGTTGCGCCAATCCATTCGATGACCCCGGCCCGCAGCAGCACCCGCGTCAGGATGAACAGGCTGGCGAGGGTCAGCACCGTGTCGCTGCCAAAGCCCGCAAACGCCTCTTTGGGTTTCAGGAGGCCCAGCAGCAAAAGCGCCGAGAGCAGGCCCAGCGCCGTCACATCGACGGGAATCAGTTCGGTGGCGAACAGCACCAGCGCCGCCACGAACAGAATCAGGAGAATGGTCACGGGGGTCATGGCTTTACCTCCAGGGCGGGAAAAGGTGAGTGGAAAGTGGTCAGTGGGAAGTGGTAGACCACGGCGGGGAGAGGTTATTTTGGCTGAGCGGCTGGTGAGAAAAAAAGGGATGAGTGGAAGACGGTATGTCCACTCACCCCTCCCTACTCACCACTCACCTTTTATTGAACCGCCTGCGCCTCCGCTCTGGGCAGGGCAGCCAGCCGGGTCAGGGCGTCCGTCAGCACCGCCACGGCCCGGTCGTACTCGGCCAGATCGAGGCGTTCCTCGGGGGTATGGTCGAGGCTGCTGTCGCCGGGGCCATAGGCCAGCGTCGGCACCGGCCACAGCTCGGCGACCACGTTCATGTCGCTGGTGCCCGTCTTGACCTTGAAGGTCGGGGTGCCCCCCTGGGCGCGAATGGCGACTCGCAGGGCGCGGGTCAGGGCATTGTCCCTGGGATAGCGCACCGCAGATTCGTGGCCGGTAAAACTGACTCTGGCGTTTAGGCCAGCAAAGGCCTCTGCCACAGCGTCCTCGACCTCATAGGGCCGCAGCGAAGGCGGCAGCCGGAAGCCGATGGTGGCCCACGCCGCCTGGGTCAGCCCGTCACCCGAACCGCCGATTTCCTGCAAGGTGGCCTGCACACGGTCGAAGATACCCGGCCCCGTTCCCAGCCCTTTGCCTGGTCTCTTGCTCACTTCCTCGGCCCAGCGGCGCACCCGGAACCAGCCCTCGGTCAGGTCGTCGGCGGCGCTGGTGCCGTCTCCAGCGGTGTGAAAGTTGTCCTTTTCAACGCGCACCTTGGCAACCAGACGGCCCTTGTACCCCAGCGTCAGCCCTTCCCAGCCGCTCGGTTCACCGATCAGCACAAAGTCCGGGCGGTACTCATGCATGGCGTGCCGCGCTCCCTTGCTGCTGGGCGCCTCCTCCTCGGTGGCCCCGATCACCACAAAACGCGCCTGGGCCAGCGTCTCGGGGGGCAGCGCCGCCACCGCTGCAATAAAGGCACACAGGCTGCCCTTGGCGTCTACACTGCCGCGCCCGTGCAGTACGCCGCTTTCGTCGATCCGTACCGCAATGTCGCCGGGAACGGTATCCATGTGTCCCAGCAGCGCCACCGTCAGCGGCCCCTCTCC
Organism: Deinococcus sp.; assembly: GCA_018260275.1. Lineage (GTDB taxonomy): Bacteria > Deinococcota > Deinococci > Deinococcales > Deinococcaceae > Deinococcus. The sequence goes on along the minus strand of JAGLBK010000143.1, from coordinate 3,854 downwards.
ACGCTCTCCTACAGCATTCCCGGCCTCGTCGAGATGCGCCTGGAACCCGTGCTCACTCATCCAGCCGCGCAGATATTCGGCGACGGCCCCTTCCTGACCAGACAGAGAGGGAGTGTGTACCGTGCGAAAAATCAGTTCACGGGCCTGCTGAAGTGCCGTTCCTGAATCCGGGCATTCTGGTGAGTCAGAAGCCTGCTCACTCGGCATCCAGGCCCCCACTCCGGGCAGTGTAGGCGCTGGCGAGTGAGGTCACAAGGCGAATAAGGTCGGCCAACGCCAGCAGCGCCACGGCCCCGATCCCGCCCGCGATCAGCACCCAGAGGGCCTGAAGTTTCTGGTCTGCCGAGAACTGCACGAACGCCAGCCCGAGAGCCGCCAAGAAAAGCAGAATCGACAGAAAGCGCAGGCGACCCGCCCAGGCTCCGGCGCTGCGGGCCGCGTTCGCCAGCGTTCCCAGGGAACCAGCCAGCGCCGAATCAGCCAGTGCCGGGGCAGACGGAATTTCCACCGGGGTCACCAACGACGGCTGCTCCCCGGCTGGCGCGACTGGAACTGGCGCAGCTTGCGCGGCCTTCTCGGGGGCTTTCGGCTGGCCCTTTGGCGGTGCGACCTTTGCAGGGGCGGCAGGCTGGGAAGCGGCAGGTTGAGATACAGCGGCTTCAGGGGGCGCCACCTGAACTGGAGGCACCTGAACCGGACGCGCAGGCATGGGTGCGGGGGCCGCGACCGGAGCAGCGCGGGGCACACCATAGCCGGGGTTGGCGGTGGGAGCGGGGGTGGGCGCTCCAGCCGCAGCACTGGCCGCCGGGCGAATGACCGTGACCGATTCCTCGATGCCCTGGGCCGGGTCGGGGGCGCGGGTAGGCACCGCCACCACCGGGGGACGCGCCGGTACAGCAGGAGCCGGGGTCGGCGCAGGCTGGGCAAAGACTGGCTGAACCGGTGCAGGCTGAGCTACTACGGGCTGGGCAGGCACATGCGGCTTGGGAATAGGTGCGGCCTGAAGCGGCGTAAGGGGCGCAGCGAGCGCGGCCTGCTTGACGCGGGCGGTGGTGTCGCGCACCTGCCCGAAGAAGGTCTGCACATCCACCGGGTCGAAGCCCAGCAGGCTGGCGGTCAGGGCCGTTCCTGCCGGGGTTTCGACGCGCAGCAGCCCGTCCTGATCGCTGTGGATGCGGGTGAGGTCGCGCAGCGTGACCCGGCGGGTGCCGCTGGCGTCCTGATACAGCAGGGTGCCGCCCGTGAGCACGAACAGAACGTCGCTGCGTTCCAGTGAGCCGATGAGGGGTTCACTCAGTCCCGAAGCCTGGAGCAGTGCATCGACGCGTTCGCTCACAGCCGGGCCTCCTGCGCTTTGAGGACAGGGCCAGAACAGAAGACAGGAACAAGGAAGGGACAGATCATGACGGGGGTCAGCATACCGGACTTGGACCCCCCTTGCCGAGTCGCCGTTCTCAAACCTGCTGGGCATTAAAGGCGAACGTAAGCCGCTCCTCATGCCGCAGCCCGACTCCTCGCGCACAATGCGGCATGACCAATAGATACGGCAGCGAACCCCTGGGCAAAAGCGTCGAGGAAGTCGAGAGCGAAAGCGGCAATCTGGTCAATTCGCCCGTGGAAGGCGAGCAGATCCGGCAGGCCGATACCGCCGGGATTCCGGCTGTGATTCCCAGCAACGGCGCGGGCGTTCCGGCCATTGTCAATCCGGGTGCCCTAATCGAGCCGGGCAGCGGCGCCTACGACGGCACCGCGAACACGGGCCGCGACACGACCGAAGAGTAAGCTCCTGAGTCTGGCAGCCGTAGCTGTTGCTAGACGGGAAGTGCTGTCAATTCCTGCTGCTGCCGGAACTGCAACTCGTACAGGTCGCGGTACAGCCCGCCCTGCGCCAGCAGTTGCTCGTGCGTGCCGTCGGCGATCACCTGTCCGGCGTCCATCACCAGAATGCGGTCAGCGTTGCGGATGGTGCTCAGGCGGTGGGCAATCACGAAGGTCGTGCGGCCCACCATCAGGCGTTCCAGCGCGGCCTGCACCAGCGCCTCCGATTCGTTGTCCAGGGCGCTGGTCGCCTCGTCCAGAATCAGGATGCGGGGGTCTTTGAGAATGGCCCGCGCAATGGCGACGCGCTGCCGCTGCCCGCCCGAGAGCTTGACGCCGCGTTCACCGACCAGGGTGTCGTAGCCGTGCTCAAAGGCCGAAATGAAGGTATGGGCGTTGGCGGCTTCGGCGGCGGCCTGAACCTCGGCGGGGGTAGCGTCGGGGCGGCCATACCGAATGTTCTCGGCAATCGTGCCACTGAACAGCAGGGTTTCCTGCGGCACCAGCCCCACCTGTCGGCGCAGGTCGGTCAGCGAGTAGGCCCGCACGTCCTGACCGTCCACCCGCACCGCGCCCCCCGACACGTCCCAGAAGCGCGGCAGCAGGTTGACCAGCGTGGTTTTGCCCGCGCCGCTCGGCCCCACCAGCGCCACCACCTGCCCCGCCGGAACCTCCACATTCACGCCGCTCAGCACCGGCTGGCCGCCGTACTGAAAGCTGACATTCTCGAAGCTGACACGGCCCTCGGCGCGGGTCAGGGGCAGGGGCGCGGCGGGTTCGGGCAGGTCGCTCTGTTCGTCCAGCAGTTCAAAAATGCGGCTGGACGCCCCCAGCGCCTCCTGAAACTGGTTGAACACCCCGGTCAGGCCCGCCACCGTGCCGCCGACCTGCACGGCATAAAACAGGAAGGTGACCAGATTTCCGGGTGTCATGGCCCCGGCCATCACCTGCCGCCCGCCGTACCACAGCACCAGCGCCAGCGCCCCGAAGGTCAGAAAGCTCATGGCCCCCGACATCGCCGCCTGTAACACCGCCCGCCGCAGCGCCGCCAGAAAACTGGCCTGCACGCCCACGCCATAGCGCCTGCGCTCGGCGTTTTCGGCGGTAAAACTCTGGACGACCCGCACACCGCTAATGGCTTCCTCGGCGTCTCCATTGGCCTGCGCCACGGCGTCTTGGACCTCGCGGCTGACCTTGCGAATGCGCCCCCCAATGGCAAAAGCTGTACCGATTACGAAGGGAATCACCGCCAGCGTCAGCAGGCTCAGGCGGGCGCTGGTGGCAATCAGCAGGCCCACTGACCCGACCAGCGTCACGCCCTGCGAAAACAGTTGCGCCAGTGCGGTGCTGGTCACGGTTTGCACGGTGCTCACGTCGCTGGTCAGGCGGCTGGTGAGGTCGCCGGTCTTATGGTCGCCAAAAAATCGGGGCGACAGGGTGAGCAAGTGTGAGAACACCGCCCGCCGCAGGTCGGCCACCACGCTGGCCCCCACCCGCGAAAGCAGATACGCCTGCGCCGCCCCGAAGCACGCCGAGAGCGCAAAAATTCCCAGCAGCATCAGCACGGTGCGGTCAAGCTGGGTGGTGTCGGTGCTGCCCACCTTGAGGAAAGAGGCGTCGATGAGCGTGCCGAACAGCCTGGGAAAGACCAGCCCCAGGCCGCTGGACAGCAGCGTCGCCAGCACACCCAGCACGAACAGGGCGCGGTACGGGCGGGCGTAGACCAGCAGGCGGGCGAGTTGGCGGGGGTCGCGTTTTGGCCGGGGTTGGTCGGTGGAGGTCGGGCGGCCAGGGCGGGAAAGCATGGGGGGAGTTTACGCCGTCAAGTAGGGAAGCAAGGGGCTTATTGCCGCTCAGCCAGAGCCGCTGGCGTCATTCAGAGATGACTGCTCAAAACCTCAGCTTGAAGCCCAGGCCACTCCCCGCCGTGCCGCTCAACTCGCGCCCGTTCAGGGTCAGTTTTCCAGACCAGAAGCGCATCTGCGAGGGCTTGTAGTCGCCCAGCATCCAGTTCGCTTTTGCCAGCGCCCTGGCCC
>JAGLBK010000142.1 GCA_018260275.1 Deinococcus sp. | reverse complement strand
CGGTGGGCCGCGCAGCAACCTGAAGACGACTAGGCCGATTTCATCCTTTCGTTTGCCTATGTTTGTTCTGGGCGAACAGATTTGCCGGACATACGATTGGCGCTGGCTTGAGTTGAACTTTGCTGGAGTCGCAGGCGGAGTCAACGTCGTTGAGCCGCAGGGCCGCGCTTACGTCAACCCGACAGGACTGATCAAGGACATCGTGGATGACTCGCGGCGGGCCAACAACACCGCGCTGCTGTTCAACATGCTTGGTCCCGAGGTGCTGAGCAGCAAGGCGGGTGAACTGGCCCCAGGGCGCTATCTGGGCTTGTGTTGATGGGCCTGGGCTGGGCCTCACATCCTGGCGGCAATGCTTACAGCCGTCTGCACTGCCCGGTCTGCACGCCGTCTACTCGGATCCAGGTGCCTGCCGGTGCGGCGCGGTTGCCCCAGCAGTTCAGGTCGCTGTTGACGGTCATGCGGGTAATGCGCACGTTACCGGTATTGCGGTAGATGTTGACCTTGCCCACCACCTGACTGTCGTCCAGCGTGACGCTGCCGCCCTGTCCGGCGTCCAGTGACCCGCCGACGATGGCCCCGGACAGGGCCAGCCGCACGAAACCGGCATCGGCCTTCAGGCTTCCCTGCACGTTGGAATCCTTGACGATCAGGCTCGATCCCTGGGCCAGCAGCAGGTTCCCGTGTACGGCGGTGTTGTTCAGGGTGCAGTTGCGGTTCGGGGCCACTTGCACGTCGCCAAAAACCTCGCGGTCGCTGAAGACCCCCGAGCAGCTGGTGAGGGTAGGACTGCTGGGCAGCGTTCCCGGCTTGGTCAGGTTGGCCGCCACAGCGTGCGACAGGCAAAGGCTGAGGGCCAGAGGCAGCCCCAGTGAAAACCACAGTCGGTTCATGCGGGCAGCGTAGCAAAGGAAACTGGCGTCATGGGTCTGCCCGGAACCCGCTGGCCCTCCGGCGCGTACTGCAAGCATGGACAGATTGAGCGGACGGATCGGGGGCACCTTCGGAGGCTACGACCTGCACGGCACCTGGAACGGCCAGGAGCTTGCGGGCCGCATCGGGGGACGGTTTCAGGGTAAGGACGTGCGGCTGCATTACGGCGCCCAGGGGGTCGAGGGCCGGATAGGAGGCGCAATTGCTGGCTTTGACGCTGACGGTTCACTGACCCCCGAAGGCGGTAAATTGCGGCTGGGAGGCCACATCGACGGCGACGACCTCACCTTGCAGATTTCCGGGGAGTGCGTTTCGGGGCGCTTTTCCGGGCGCATTGATGGCAAGGATGTCCGGCTGGAGCGGCGCGGCCACGAACTGTCGGGCCGGATCGGGGGTGTGGTGGACGGCAAGGATGTTCACCTCCAGCTCGGCGACATTCCGCTGGAACTCGCGGCGGTGGCGGCGGTCTGCGCCTACAAGGCCCTGGAAGACGAGGAAGCATCCAGCGCGGCAAGCAGTAGCGGCGATTCCGGCTGATGAGCGTGGCCCAGCCGGTTGACCCGGTGCTGACCGGGAATTTTTAGACGCAGAGCATTTGCCAAACAGATGGCGCGTTTTTCGCCATCTGTTTGGCCGAGTAAAACGAGTGAATTGAGAAAGAGCATTGGGCAGAATGGAGGCACTTGGGGCGCCTTTCCCCGAGGGCCGTAATCCTGCCCAATGCTCTGGGTCCATGGAAACACTCCTGCTGCTGCTGACCACGGCTTTCGGCTCCCGGACTCCGCTGCATGGCAACGTGGTCGAACTGAGTGACCGGCAGCAACTCGACCTGCTGTACCTCGTGCGGGCCGGGCGCGAAATCGACGCGATCCGGCAGGTGCGAACCTGGAAAAATGCCTCCCTGCGCGACGCCGTGAAGACAGTATGGCAATTCAGGTCGCTGGGGATGGACCAGGGTTAGTGCTCTTTTGTACCCTGGGGAATGCCTCCTTTTCCGCGCAGCATCACCCTCATCAGGCACGGCGAAAAACCCAACGAGACCGACCCCGCCCAGCCGCCCTTCGGCATCGACGAACAGGGCCACCCTGCCCGCACTTCGCTGAGTCCCCAGGGCTGGCAGCGGGCGGGGGCGCTGGCCGTGCGCCTGGGCGACCCGCAGCCGGTGGCCCCCTTCGTGCGTCCGACGGTGATTTTCGCACCGGCTTATCCTGACGGCCTGCACCGCCCCGGTGAAACCGTGCTGCCCCTGGCCCGCCGCCTGGGCCTAAGCGTACAAAAACCTGCCTTCGTGGGCCAGGAGGACGTGCTGGCCGCCGCACTGCTCACGCAGCCGGGTCAGGACGTACTGGTGTGCTGGGAGCATCACCACCTGCCGGACATTGTGGCGGCGCTGGCCGGGACATTGAAGCTCGGCGAACTGCCGCTCAATGCCCGTCACTGGCCTGACGCGGATTTCAGTACGGCGCTGCTGATCATGGTGCAACCGGACGGTTCCTGTGCGGTGACCCAGCTCGGTGAGGCGGTGCTTGACCGCGACTGAGCCGGGGAACCTCTGGCCCCAAACCCACATTCGGCCCCGCAGCCGCGTGCTACTTTTCCCGCAGCATGGATACCCAACCCAGGACGCTAGGCGAACTTCTTCAGACGCCCTCTTACGCGGGTCGCAAACCCTTCGACGGCCAGATTCGTCTGGTGCAGGACGAGGTCCGTGACAACCTGACCCGCAAACTCCGTGCAGGAGAGGAACTGTTTCCCGGCGTGGTCGGCTATGACGACACCGTGATTCCGCAACTGGTCAACGCGCTGCTGGCCCGCCAGAACTTCATTCTGCTGGGGTTGCGCGGTCAGGCCAAGAGCCGGATTCTGCGGGCAATCACCGGCCTGCTGGACGATTACGTGCCGGTCATCGACGGCGTGGACATGCCCGACGACGTGCTCAACCCGGTGGGTGCCGAAGGCAAGCACCTGCTCGAAGCCCACGGCCTGGATTTGCCGATTCGCTGGTTGCCCCGCGCCGACCGCTACGTCGAGAAACTCGCCACGCCCGACGTGACCGTGGCCGACCTGATCGGCGACGTGGACCCCATCAAGGCCGCCCGCCTGGGCACCAGCCTGGGCGACGTGCGCTCGATGCACTTTGGCCTGCTGCCCCGCGCCAACCGGGGGATTTTTGCCGTCAACGAGCTGGCCGACCTGGCGCCCAAGGTGCAGGTGGCCCTGTTCAACATCCTTCAGGAAGGTGACGTACAGATCAAGGGTTATCCCATCCGCCTGGAACTCGACGTGATGCTAGTGTTCAGCGCCAACCCCGAGGACTACACCGCCCGCGGCAAGATCGTCACGCCCCTCAAGGACCGCATCGGCAGCGAAATTCGCACCCACTACCCCACCGACGTGCGACTCGGCATGAACATCACCCAGCAGGAAGCCGTGCGCGACGGCAGTGTGACGGTGCCCGAATTCATTGCCGAGCTGATCGAGGAAATCGCGTTCCAGGCCCGTGAAGATGGCCGCGTGGACAAACTCTCGGGCGTGTCGCAGCGCCTGCCGATTTCGCTGATGGAAGTTGCCGCCGCCAACGCCGAGCGCCGCAGCCTCGTGTCGGGCGATGCCCCGGTCACGCGCGTCAGCGACGTGTACGCGGGCCTTCCCGCCATTACCGGCAAGATGGAACTGGAATATGAAGGCGAACTCAAGGGAGCCGACCAGGTCGCCAAAGACATGATCCGCAAGGCGGCGGGGGCCGTGTTTGCCCGCCGCTACGGCAACGCCAACACCCGCGACCTCGAAAAGTGGTTCGATCAGGGCAACGTGTTCCGCTTTCCGCAGGGTGGCGAGACTGCCGCTGCGGTGCAGGCCGCCGAACAGGTGCCCAACCTAAGCGAACTGGCGCAGGAAGTCGCCCAGAGCAGTGACGACGCTGTGCGCGTGGCCGCCGCTGAATTCGTACTGGAGGGCCTGTACGGGCGCAAGAAGCTCTCGCGGGCCGAGGAAATCTACGCCGCGCCGGAACCTGAGCTCAAGCGTGAACGCGGCGGACGCTGGAACTGAGGGTTCAGTGGGGGAGGGGTCGCCGGAGACATCCGTGTGGCCCCCCTCCATTTCTGGTACTACGAGCCCACTGCCTGATTCTGCTCTAGCGGGAGCCTGCCAGAACCGTCTGGTCCAGGTGGCGCGGCGGTTCCAGCAGTAGCAGGCGGTTGCGCCCGGACTGCTTGGCTTGCAGCAGCGCCCGGTCGGCCTGACTGAAAGCGCGGCTCGGCGATTCACCCGCCTGCGTATGGCTCAGGCCCCCGCTGAGGGTAATGTGACTGCCGCCCACAAACGACCGCTGGGCGATCTCGCGGCGGATGTTTTCCAGCAGGGCCACGGGGTTGTGGCAATTGTCGGCCTGAATAAAGACCACGAATTCCTCTCCGCCCCAGCGGTAGGCCGCGCCGCTTGCACCCAGCTGGTCCAGCAGCACGTCGGCCACGCCGCGCAGCACCCGGTCGCCTGCGTCGTGACCGTAGGTGTCGTTGACCACCTTGAAATGGTCTATGTCCAGCACCGCCAGCGTGCCGCCGGGGCTGGGCTGGCGCAAAAATTCCTCGAAGGCGTGGCGGTTGAGCAGGCCGGTCAGGGCGTCGCGCCGCAAAACTTCGGCGCTGCGGTCGGCCTGTTGTTGCAGGGCCGCCACCGCCTGCCCCAGCCCGCTCGACAGGATGCAGACCAGCACGGTGGTCATCAGGGTGCCCGCCGTAATGGGCAGGCCCGGCTGCTCCCAGCGCACCAGAATCAGCAGGCAGGCACAGGTGATCAGCGCGGCGAACAGCTGGCCCAGGCGCGGACGATCAAAAAACAGCACGCCCAGAGAGGTCAGGCACAGCGGCGTCAACAGCAGCAGCGCCGTGTACTGGCGCAGGTCGGTGAGTAGGTTCAGGTACTGACTGAACAGGGCGAGGTATAGCAGGGCAAGCACCAGCCACCCTACCGCCCCCACCCGCAACACCAGCGACCAGCGCGCGGGCAGGACTAGGTGCAGTACCGTGAAGGCCAGCAGCGAACCAGCCAGCACTAGCAACACCGCGACTGTGCTGGCCGGTGCCCCCCACGCCCCGCTAGCCAGCGAAACGGCAAACAGCGGGATGAACAACCGGAAATAAAACCGGGTCAGCCGTTCGGGCAGCGAAAGTTTTGCACCAGTGAGGGGGGCAGAGAAGGCGGGCAAGGTCTGTCCAGTGTAGACCGACCTGATCCGCAAATTAAACTGAAGCGGTTCTCATGGGCCAACACAAAAAACACCCTAAAAATGCAATGTGTGAACATTGGATTGTTCTAATGTTGCTGGGGCTGAGGCCCTTGACTGACGGGTCACGCAGCCCAGTTCTTGAAGTCGTGCGCTCCGGGCAGGCTCGGTACAGGGGTGTCAGTACAGCCTGTCCAGCACGTCATCTTTCACCACGAAGCTGTTTTCCCTGCCTGGAAACTGGCGGCCCCGGACCCCGGCGGCGTACTGCTCGGTGACCCCGTCAAAGCTCACACCCGCGCCGGAATGGCCTCAGCACCCTCCGGCGTGCTCCAGTACTGCTGCGCCTTCCAGGGTGCGGCAGGCGCTTTCCGTCGTCCTTGTCCTGTGTACTGTGCCCGCAGGTTCTGTGCGCCGTGGCTGTCTGAAAGCGGTCTTCATGACTGCCGGACCATTCGACTGTGACGAAAATGTCACGGGCGCCCCGCTACCTTGTGGGCGGAGGCAGTCACTTGTTCATGGAGGAAGTCACCACATCTATTCCTTCTCAGTACTTCACTGAGATCGCAAAGCTGCTCGACCAGCTCGATGCCAGGCCGCGTGAAGCTCAGTCGCCGCGCGGACTGGCCGGGCGCGGGGCGCTGGGAGACTTTATTTCCATTGCCTGGTTTCAGAGTATGCTGCGCGGAATCGAAGATGTCCTGGGCGATGAAGCCGCCGGGGTCGTCGTGACCCGTGCCGGGCGGCTGCGGGGACATGCGCTGGTAGACGACTGGGGCGTCGGTCACCTCAACCTGCCTATGGAAAAGCTCAAGCACCTGCTCGACGCGGCCCTGGGCCAGAGTGGCACGCGCCTGTGTCTGGTCAAGGAAATCGAGGAGCGCGGCGAACAGATCATCGTGACGGTGGCCGAGACCATCGGCACCAGCGGCCCGCTGCCGTCGGATCATCCCAACTCGGCCTATACGCTGGGGGCCATGTGGGGGGCGCTGGAAGCCCTGACGGGCGAGGTCTACAGGGCCGAGCAGTTCCGGACCGCGCTCCCCGCCGCAGAGGGCAGCGCAGACGGGGCCAGCACAGATGGGGCCAGCACAGTCGAGGGTGGCGCAACCGAGAGCAGCCCAGTCGAGCAAAGCCCAGTCAAGGCCAGCACAGCCGAAAAAGACACCGCGCCGTGCGAACGCTTCAGCTTCACGCGCCTTTCATGACCACGCCGTATCTGCCCAGCAGCAGGTAAATAATCCAGCCCGTGACGGCCACGTACAGCCACACCGGAACCGTCCAGCGTACCCAGGCGCGGTGCTTGTCGAAAAAGGGGCGGGCGGCGGGCGCGTCTATATTGCCCAGGTTGCCCGCGTTCTGAAGGCCCTTCCAGGCGTTCCAGAGGGCCAGCAGCGCCAGCGGCACGTTGGCCGCCGCCAGAATGATGTGGCTGATCAGCAGCGCGATGTAACCGCCGTGGTACGGCCCGGCATATTTTTTCTCGTACCCCAGGCCCAGGCGGGTCAGGTACAGCACCAGAAACAGGGTCGCCAGGGCGCTCGCCGTGAGCATGGCCCGCATATGCGCCGCGCGGTTGCCTGCCCGGATGAAGTAGACGCCCAGCAGCAGGACCAGCCCACTGATGACGATAGTGATTACAGACCAGGTATTGATGGTTTCAGCCATAGTTGCGGCCAGTGTACGCATTCGGGGGCAGGCCAAGTGTCTTGAGTGGGCCAGGTGCCCAGGCCGCGTCACTGTCGCGGGAAGGTAAAGGGGACAATCATCAAATAAGAAACCGTTAAAATACACCGTTGACTCGCGCTGTTGCGGGCAGCTGGCAGGTTCGGCTGCACCGAGGCGCGAAAAGGAAGG
>JAGLBK010000141.1 GCA_018260275.1 Deinococcus sp. | reverse complement strand
CCGCGCCCCCGACGCCGTGCTGATGAACAGCGCCCCCCTGGAACCGGCGGTACTGAGCCGCTACCACGCCGAGGGAGCCGAGATGCTTGACCTGCAAGGCGCCGATCACGACCTGCGCAGCCGCGTGAGGCTGGCGCCGCTGCTGCAAACCGGCACCGCCCGGCATGATCCTGAGGCCCTGGCGAACGCCCTGCTGCACCTGGTTCCCAGGCAACGCTGAGACCAGCCCCCAGCGCCCCCTTTCAAACCCCGATCAATTTCAGACCTTGATAAATTCCTGTACGTCCAGCACGAACAGCACGGCCCCGCCCACCGGCACCTCGACCGGCTCGCTGACCAGCCCCTCGTTCTGCTCGCTGATCGGCACACTGGGCGACATCAGACGGGTGCGGGCGTGACAGATGTTCTGAATATGCTTTTTGAGGTCGGGGAGGCGCTCGTCGTCCACACCGATCATCAGGGTGGTATTGCCCTCGCGCAGAAAGCCGCCGGTGCTGGCGAGCTTGGTCACGTCGAAGGAATGTTGGGACAGCGCGCGCATCAGGGCGGAGGCGTCGGCGTCCTGAATGACGGCCAGAACCAGTTTCATGTGCAGAGACTATCAGGGCGGCGTTCGGGCAAAGTCAGCTCGGTCACACCAGTCCGGGGGCCGCTCCGTTTCTAGCCCAGGCCCTTTTGTCCTGAACGTGAACACCTATCCTGACCCCATGAATCACGACATTCCCGTCCTGCAACTCGGCCCCCAGGGGGAGGTGATGGCCCACGCCATTGACGCCTGCGTTCACTGCGGCTTTTGCCTGCCTGCCTGCCCCACCTACGCGCTGCTGGGCGACGAGATGGACAGCCCACGCGGGCGCATTGTGCTGATGAAAGAGGTGCTGGAGGGCCACCTGAACCTGGAGGACGCCGCGCCGCACCTTGACCGCTGTCTGGGCTGCCAGGGCTGCGTAACCGCCTGCCCCAGCGGAGTGCCCTACGGCGAACTGATTACCAGTTTTCGCGGCTGGAGCGAGCCGAAGCGGGAGCGCACGCCCTTTGACCGCGCCAAACGCTTTGCCATTCTGAAGGCCCTGCCCGCGCCGAGGCTGTTCAGCGTGGCCGCTCGCGTGGGCCAGTATGCCAAGCCGCTCGCGCCCGCGCTGCCCACCGCCCTCAAAAGCCCGCTGGATTTGCTGCCCGAACACGTTCCGGCGATGCAGCCCAGCGCCGCATTTACACCCGCGCAGGGCCAGCGCCGGGGCCGGGTGGCCTTTTTGGTGGGGTGCGCTCAGCAGGCACTCGCGCCTAATTTCAATGCCGCGACGTTGCGCGTGTTGGCAAGGAACGGCATAGAAGTGGTCATCCCGGAGGGTCAGGGTTGCTGCGGGGCGGCGGCCCTGCACACCGGGGCGCGAGACGAGGCGCTGAAGCTGGTGCGCCAGAACCTCAGTGCATTCAATCCGGACGACTACGACGCGATTCTCAGCAATGCGGCGGGCTGTGGCGCGGGTCTCAAGGAATATCCGGTGGTGCTGCACGGCTTGCCAGACGAGGCTCAAGCTCAGGCTTTTGCGGCAAAGGTACGCGACATCAGCGAGTACTTGGCCGAATTGCTGCTAGAGGGCGATTTGCAGCCGCTGATGCCCACGCGGGAGCCGCTGAACATCGCCTACCACGACGCCTGCCACCTCGCCCACGCCCAAAAGGTCAAGGCCGCGCCGCGTGCGCTGCTGCGGGCCATCCCCGGCGTGACGCTGCTGGAAATCCCCGAGGGCGACCTGTGTTGCGGCAGTGCGGGGACGTACAACCTAGAGCAGCCCGAACTGGCCGGACAACTTGGAGAGCGCAAGGCGCGGAATATCCTGTCCACCACGCCGGATATCATCGCCAGCGGGAATATCGGCTGCCACACCCAGATTCAGAGCCATGTGCGGCGGCAGGGCAGCGGCGTGCCCGTGATGCACACGGTGGAAGTGCTGGACTTGGCGTACCGGGGCGAGTTGTGAGGGCGCTCAGTTAATCTTGGCGTCGAAGCAGACCGTGCCCGTCCCGCCAGCGGGCAGTCCAGCGGCTCCAAAATCCAGAATGATGCCCTTACTTGTCGCTCCAGTGGATGTCGTCACAGAACCAACCGTAGCGCCCGCAGGCAAAGTGGACGCGGTTGGTGCGGCAGACGCGCCTGCCAAGTCAGCGCCTGATGTCGAATAAGTCATGTTCCAATCTGCCGGAGCTGTGCCATCACCATAAGGAGCAATCACATTGGCAGGGAAGGCATCAGTCAACTTAAAATTCTTAGCCAATCCATTCCCCGTATTCTGGAAGGTAATACAGTACTGCACGATAGTCCCCGGCAATGCACTACTTGTCTTGGAAAATGTACCACTCGGCAGGTTACGGACATATTTCTTCATCTGTGGAACGACTGGTAGGCGTAAGTCATTGTTGATAGTGCAGTCGATATTGCTATCTTGCGGCACTGTAAAGGTGGCACTTGTTGCCCCTAAAGCACCTGTCACGAACGTCGTTCCATTAGAAATCTTCTTGCAAGTAATACTCGCCAGATAATCGGCCACGTTTCCATCAGTCTCGCTCACTGTGACCGAAGTACCGCCAATCACAAATGCCTGAGTGCTATCAGGTACCTTTGCTGTGACAAGCTTGGTCTGTGGAGTAGTCAGACCACCATCCGAGATATTCAGATTAACTTGGTTGCCAGTCACAGCTAAGGCTCCCCAAGTTTTGTTCAGGGTAATTTGAGTATAGATAGCTAGGGCATAATCCTCGACCTCGCCAGAGGTGGCAATGCCTGAAGGGAGGGTCAGTTCCGTGGCATTTGTGGCGTAGCGTACCCGCAGGTAAGAGTTACCTGATTTAATATCAGCCGGAATTGAGAATGAAAGATTGACAGTAGAACCATTTCCACCACAAGTTGCCTGTGCCGATTCACCAGCGTCAAAGGTGCCATTTATATTAAAATCAATCCAACCCTTGACTGTCCCTGTACCAGAGCAAGCTACGGGAACGGTATATCCCACAGTCTTGTCAGCCTTGGCATTTAGCTTAGGCAGAGTAGTGGCCGCTACTCCATCTTCGTCATTGACTCCGGTGGTATCGTCAGTAGTCGCCCCAGTATTACCAGTTAGACCAAAGCCATCAGAATCTTCTTGCCTACCTAGTTTATTAGTGGTGGGAATAGTATTTAGGGTACTCACCGTAAAAGCAGCATCAGTAATACTCGTCGTTGTTCCCGGCGAAAGACCATCTGCGGTCAGGGCTGGCGGATAAAAATGAGCCACCCTACCGTAAGTGCTCGGAGCATCTCCCGAATCAAAGTAAGGAGCGAGTACTCCGAGCGCCACTGCTGTCATGCCATTGCCCTTAATAGCTACATCGAAACTAATCTGGCGATTAGTACCTGTATAAGCCGAGGAATTGAAGGTCAGAAAGGCGAGGCCAAGGGCGTTAGAACCGCTTCCTGATTCATTGGCTACGTTACAGTCCCCTGTCGTCGGTGTAGAAAAAGTAATAGATTTGGAGTCGCTCGTAAGAGCGCCTGTATAACTCCGTGTCCCACAGGTCAGGCGCTCCATCACCTGCCAAGTACCATCCGCCGTAGCCTTGATATACTCCGTTCCAGCCATTGACTCGGCGTCGGTCACTACTAGGCCGGGAAGGTCATAAGGCTTCCCATCCAAAGTGGCAACGCAAGTAACGGTAAAGGTACTTGCTGACCCATTTGTCCCCGTCATAATACCATTCACCAATGTATTGCTCGCACCCATACCGCCGATGTTGTACAAATTATCAAGACCATCATCTTGCCAACCACCTGGTGCGTAAGATTTAATACCTCCACCACCTACTTTACTCAAACTACAGGTCACGACCATATTCACGCCATAGACCGGAACCGTTGCCGTAGTAGAGGCAGCATTGGCAAGTGTTACATTTTTAGCTCCATTCGTTCCCCCACCCCATGTGAGCCACAGAATCTGCGATATGTACTTACCCGCCCCGCCCGTCGCATAAGCCGCCGCCTGCACCGTGGAACAAGTACCGAGCAGGAGGCCCGCCAGCAGACCCGTCAGGATAGGGCGACCCGGCCTGCGGGTTGCAATTTTCCTAGAGAGATTGAGGAGGGAGCGGGTTGTCCGTATGTTCATGGTGTACTCCAAGTTAAATCGGTGATATCGGCAGAAGCGCAAAAAGATTTACATAAAGATATAGCCCGCGCCCTGACACCCCCCTTACAGACAAACTCCCCCTGAATGGCTGCCCTCGCCTGCTACAGTACCGACATGACGCTGCGGCCCACGCCCACCGTGAACACCACTTTTGCGGATAGGGAGAAGAATGACCCCCACTGACCACTCACCACTGACCACTGACCTGCTGCGGTCGCTCAGGCCGCATCAAGTCCTCTCTAGCCTCTCCGAGCGCATGAACTACCGCTACGACGCGATTCAGTTCGGCGTGACGCCCCTCGCCGTGGTGCTGCCCGAAAGCACAGCGGACGTGGTGGCGGCAGTCCGGGCGGCGAAGGCGGCGGGCGTGCCCATCATCGGGCGCGGCGCGGCCAGCGGCCTCAGCGGGGGCGTGACACCCGTGCAGGAGTCGCTGGTGATTGCATTTACCCGCATGACGGCCCTGCGTATCGTCCCAGAGCGGCGCGAGGCGGTGGCGCAACCCGGCGTGGTCACGCTGAAAGTGACCGAGGCGGCGCGGCCCCACGGCCTGATTTATCCGCCTGACCCGGCCAGCTTCCGCACCAGCACCATCGGCGGCAACCTCGGTGAGAATGCGGGCGGGCCGCTGTGTTTCAAGTACGGCGTGACGGGCGACTATGTGAAGGCGCTGGAATTTGTGGACGCAGACGGCGACGTTCACCGCCTGACCCGCGACTGCTACGACCTCGCCGGGCTGCTGATTGGTTCCGAGGGGACGCTGGGGCTGATGACCGAGGCCACGC
Source organism: Deinococcus sp. (assembly GCA_018260275.1). Lineage (GTDB taxonomy): Bacteria > Deinococcota > Deinococci > Deinococcales > Deinococcaceae > Deinococcus. Next base: position 2,157 of record JAGLBK010000141.1, on the reverse strand, counting down.
TGCGCCTGATTCCGCCGCCGACCTATAGCCGCACGCTGATGGCCCATTTTGCCGAGGTGGGACAGGCTGCCGAAGCGGTGAGCAGCGCGATTGCGGCGGGCGCGGTGCCTTCCAAGCTGGAGTTTATGGACCGGGCCTGCACCAACGCCGTGGAGGATTATCTGCATCTGGGCCTACCCCGCGAAGCCGAAGCGGTGTTGCTGGTAGACACCGACGGCGACGACCTCCAGACCGTGGACGCCGAGATGAATCTGGTGGAAGCCGCTTGCCTCAGCGCGGGCGGAGTGGTGCGCCGCGCCGCCGACCCTGCCGAGGCCGAGGCGCTGTGGCAGGCCCGCCGCAGCATCAGCCCCGCGCTGGGGCGCATCAGGCCGCAGCGAATGAACGAGGACATCGTGGTGCCGCGCTCAGCCCTTCCCGACGTGGTGCGCGAAATCCGCGCTCTGGGCGACGCCAGTCCCTTCCATCTGGTGCAGTTCGGGCATATCGGCGACGGCAACCTGCACCCGAATATCATGTTCGACCCCCGCACCGAATCCAGCGAGGCCGTGCACGAACTGGCCCACAAAATTGCACTGGTCGCCATCTGGCACGGCGGCGTGCTGAGCGGCGAACACGGCATCGGCACCATGAAAAAGGATTTTATGCGCGACGCGGTAGACCCGGTGACGCTGGACGTGCTGCGCGACGTGAAGCGCGGGCTGGACGCGGGGAACCGATTGAATCCGGGGAAAATCCTGCCGGACGCCGCTTCACCCTCTACCCTCGTGGGAGACTCGCAGAGCCGCAATGCGGGGGGCCTTGCCGCAGGCAAGGGGTGAGGGGGCGTGTGACCAACTTCATTTCTATGCGAAGTAATTCCTGGCAGTTTATTGCACGGTTCCAATGCTCTGACGCCCCCTCACCCTTCCGCCGCTGCGCGGCTCCCTCCCTCTCCCACAAGGGTAGAGGGGTAAAAGAGAACACCCATGCCCATCCTTGACCTCTCCCCCCAAGACCAGACCCTCACTGCCTCTGCCGACACGCCACTGCTGGAAATTTACGGTGCACTCCCGCCCGGCCTGTTTCCACCCTTTCCACCCGTGGCGCTGCCCGGTGGTCTGGGCGGCCTCGTGCAGCGCGGCGGCTTCGGACAGAACTTCTTCTTCGGCGCGGAGGTGCTGGGTGTGACGTTTCGCGCTCCCAGCGGGCGAGTCGTCAGGGCAGGCGGGCGTACCGTCAAAAATGTGCAGGGCTACGACCTGACGCGGCCTTTTGTGGGCAGCTTTGGCGTGCTGGGCGAGGCATTGGAAGTCACCCTGCGCCTGCGCCCCGGCCTGAGCGTGCGCCATGTCGCGGCCCCCGGACGGCTGGCGGATTTGCCGCCCACCCCGGCCCGTTTCGTGTGGGAAGTAGACGGCATGGTCAACCTGCTGCACTTCGGCCACGCGGCGGAAGTCGAGCGGGCGCTGAGTGTACTGCCCGGCGCTCAGGACGTGACGGACATTCAAAATCTGACGCCACACTTTCCAGACGGCATGGGCGTAGGCGAAGGCGGAACCGTCAAGGATTTGCGCTTTAGCTGGGTCAACGGCGCGGCGCGGCCAGCGGTTCCGGCCCTGTTCAGCAAACTGGCGGCGAGCCTGTGACCACCCCATCATCCATCATCCATCCCCCATCCCCCCGTCGCCTGGGGCTGACCGGCAGCATCGGCGCAGGCAAAAGCACTGTGGCCGCGCTGCTGCGAGAACGTGGCCTGACGGTACTCGACGCCGATGCCGAGGCCCGCAAAGTCACCGAGGAGCCGCAGACGCTCGCGCAGATCGAGGCTGCCTTTCCCGGCACGGTCAAGGGCGGCGTGCTGGACCGTCCCGCGCTGGCCGCCGCCGCGTTTGCCGACCCGGAGCGCACCCAAATCCTGAACGCCATCACGCACCCCAGAGTGCGGGCGCGAATGGCTGCTCTGGAAGCCGGGGCCGTGGCCCACGGCGCGACCTGGGTGGTGCAGGATATTCCGCTGCTGTTCGAGTCAGGGCAGGAAAAGAACTTCGACGCTGTGCTGCTGGTCGATGCGCCGCTGGAGGTCAGAATTGGGCGCGTTATGGCCCGCAGCAATCTCAGCCGTGAAGACATCCTGGCCCGCGACGCCCGGCAGCTGCCCGCCGCCGAGAAACGTCA
>JAGLBK010000140.1 GCA_018260275.1 Deinococcus sp. | reverse complement strand
CCCACAAGGGGCGAGGGTCAAAAACCGCGTCTCCATCACATCTTAAAAAACTTCCTGACCCTTTATAAACACGCTCTCAGGGAAAGGTGAGCTGGCCGCTGTCGTCCACGACCACGAGCTGGCTGGGCCGACCAGCCACGTTGACGATGGTCCACGGGCTGGTCAGCGCCTGCGTGGTCAGCATGCCGGGCCGGGGCGAACTGACGGTGACGCGCACGGTCAGGGTGGACCCACTGAGTTCCGTGCCAGTCACGCGCACGCCATAGCCCCCGGTACTGCGCTGCCCCAGAAAAACGCCGACCAGCGAACGCCCAGCCTCCAGGGTCGGAGCGGCAGGCACGCTACTCTGGCGGCCATAGGCCAGGGCATAGAGCGCACGGGCCTGCTCGGGGGTGGTCGCCAGTTGCACCTTCGGCGCGGTGGCCGCCGCGTTGTTGCCGCTCGCCACCTCGGTAAAGTTCACGGCCTGTCCGGTCATCTGGCCTCCCTGGGGGCTGGTGGGCGTACTGGCGGGTGTGGTCGTGACCGTTGCGGTGGTTGCCGCTTCGACCCGGCCCGGCAGCACATACAGGCTGGTGCGCAGGCTCTCGCTGGGCGTCGGCTCGGCGCTCAGGCCGGGCACGGGGTCGTTGAGCACCGCCACCGTCAACGGTCCCTGGGCGGCCAGAACACGGCTCAGCGCGTCGGCTTCCGCGTCGGTCAGTTGCCCGGCCCCGCGCAGGCCGCTGCTGGCGGATCCACCCACTGCGCCGCTCAGCGCGCCAGAGGACGCGCCCAGTCTGGTCCAGCTTGCGCCGTCGGTGTAGTAGACCGCCGCCAGCGACGCGCCGTTGAGCGGGGTCACGTTGAACAGGCCGTCAGTGCCGCGCGTGACGCTGAGTTTCTGCGGTGCGGCGGGCGTGGGCACGCGGTAGGTGGCCTGTCCCCCCACGCTGAGGGTGCCGGGCAGGGCCAGGGCGTCCGGCACCTGTGGGCGCAACTCCACCGCCGCGCCCCCCAGCTTGACCGAGCTGCTGCCGCTGCTGCCGAGCGACCCGTAGACCCACACGACGCGCTGCTGCGTGCCGCCGTACAGCGCGACCTCATGCACCTTTAAGTTGCTGGGGCCCTGGCCGTTACAGGCGGTGAGGAGCGCGGCGCTGAGGCCGACCAGTGTCAAAAGAGAACGCTTCATGAGAGTACTGTAATGCCGGGAACTGATGAAGCGCTGAACCCCGCCTTCAGGTTTCGGAGAGCTTCGGGCACAGGGGACGCTCAGGCTTTTCTGGCTCCGGCCTTTGCCGTGGCTTTGGCCTGTGTTCCGGTAGCCTGTGTTCCGGCAACCTGTACTCCGGCAGGTTCGAGCAGCTCACGGGCGTGACGCATGGCCGCCTCCGAGGTGTTGCCCGAGAGCATCCGCGCGATTTCTTCCAGGCGTTCCTCCGGCGAGAGCAGACGCACCCGGCTGACCGTGCGCCCGTTCTCAACCTGTTTTTCGACCTTGTAATGATGATCGGCCCGCGCCGCAATCTGGGCCAGGTGAGTAACCACCAGCACCTGCCGCCCGGTTGCCAACCGCGCCAGCTGCGCCGCCACTGCCAGCGCCGCCGAGCCACCGATTCCGGCATCGACCTCGTCGAAGACCACCGACGGCGTTTCGGCCCCCAGCACCGTGCTGATCGCCAGCATCACGCGTGACAGTTCGCCGCCCGAGGCGACGTCGGCCAGTGGAGCCAGTTCCTCGCCGGGGTTGGCAGTAAACAGCAGTTTCACGTCGCTGAGGCCAGAGGCGCCGGGCGTCTCCAGCGTTTGCAGGCGAAATTCCATGCGGGCGTGGGGCATGCCCAGTTCGCGGATCACGTCCAGCAGTTGCCCGGCGAGCGGCCCGGCGGCTTTCTGGCGGGCCTCGTCAAGTCGCGCTCCGGCTTCGCGCACAGCCTTTTCTAGCGCCAGCACGTCTTCGTGCAAGGTTCCAGCGTCCTGTTCGTCGCGTTGCAGTTCGGCCAGTTCGTCGGCGACCCGCGCCTGAAAGTCCAGCACGTCCTGGAGGCCCGGTCCGTATTTGGTCTTCAGTTTGCCCAGCGCCGCGATCCGCGCTTCTACGCGGGCCAGTTCCTCCGGGTCGGCGGCACTGTTCTCGGCAGTGACGCGCAGTTCGCTGACCACCGCCTGCACCGCATCAAGCGCCTCGCGCAACTCGGTTTGCAACTGCGCGGTCGCCTCGTCGTATCTGGCCCCAGCATTCAGCGCCCGCACGGATTGCGACATCAAGCCCAGCGCACTGATCTCGCCGTCGCTGAGAAGTTCCAGACTGCCCGCCGCCGCCTGGGCGATGGCGTCGAGGTTTGCCAGACGGGTCAGGTCGGTAGTCAGCGGTTCTTCCTCGCCGGGCTGCGGCGCGACCTCACGGATTTCTTGCACCTGAAACGACAGCAAGTCGAGCTGCCGCGCCCGCTCACGCTCGGAACTCTGCAATTTTTCGAGTCGGGCCACCGCGCCGCGCCACTGCTGGTAAGCCGCCGCGTACTGCGCCGTTGCCCCCGCCACCTGTCTGTCGAGCAGTTGCCGCTGATTGGCCGCCGAGAGCAGGCTGACCGCCGAGTGCTGCCAGTGAATCGTAAGCCGGTCTTGCGACCACTGCTGCAACTCGCGCAGGGTCACGACCTCGCCGTCGATCCGGGTAGTGCCGCGCCCGTGCAGGCTGACGCGGCGGCTGGCGGTCAGTTCATCTTTGCCACGCGGCCAGAAGGCCGTGACCAGCAGGTCTTCCTCGCCCGTGCGAATCAGGTCGGTGCTGGCCCGCGACCCCAGCAGCAGCCCCAGCGCGTCCACGATGATACTTTTTCCGGCCCCGGTTTCGCCGGTAAAGGCACAGAACCCGCCGCCCAGTTCCAGGGAAAGCCGCGTGATGGTCGCCAGATTCTGAATTTCCAGCCGGGCGATGCCCTGCGGCCCGTCTGCGACCACGGGCAGGTCGGCCTGAGCTGGGTCCGGGTGGGCGGGGGTCGGGCGGGCCTTACGAGTCACCCGCAGAGTCTAGTGCGCCGGGCCGGGGAGCAGTCGGGCGACCACCACACTCGGCACGCCATGGACCCCCACCGGGCCGGAACATGAACCCTGCGTTACGTTTTCCAAACATTTTCACCTGAAGCTGACGCCACAATGAACCCATTGACCCGGCACCGGGTCCTAAAAGGAGACAGAGAAATGACCAACGAATCTACTGGAGGCGTCAGCAAGCGCAGTCTCGTGCTGCTCGGCGCATTTGCCGCCCTGGCGCTGAACCGTGACCTGCGCCGCAACCTCGTGCTGGGCACCCGTGACGCGCTGGACACCGCCCAGAGCACCCTGAACGAAACGGTCAAGCCCGCCCTGGGCAGCGCCGCCGAACAGGCACAGCAGGCCGCCGCCATTGCTGCTCACCAGGCTAGCGACACCTGGGGCAGCCTGCGTGAAGACGCGCCCCAGCGTGCCCAGTCCCTGCTGAGCACCGCCCAGAGCCTAGTGGGCACCGCCGCTGCGACCGCTGCCGAACGCGCCGCGCAACTCCGCAAAGACGCCGAACAGGCTGCGGAGCAGGCCCGCAAAGAATACGCTCCCAAGCTCGGGGCCTTGCAGGACGACCTGATGGACACCGTGGAAGACCGCCGCAAGCTGGCCGACAAGGCCGTGAAGGGCGCCCGCCGTAAGGGTCAGCAGGCCCTGGCCGAGCTGAGCGACCGCGCGAGTACACTGCGCGATTCGGCTGGCACTAGCCTGGAAAGCCAGCGCCGCGACGCCGAACGCGCCATTGCCCGCGCCCGCCGCGACGCCGAAAAAGAATTGCGTGCCCAGAAGACGAACTGGAACCAGAAGAAGCTGGAAGCCGCCATTGAGAAGCGCATCGCTCCGGTGCATAAGCAGGTGCAGCGCGAATTCGTGCGCCTGGAAAAACAGGTGGGACGTAACCCCCAGCGCCTGATGGCCGAACTGCGTCCTGCCCCCAAAAAGAGCGGCATGGGCGGCGGCCTGACTGCCCTGGCCCTGCTGGGTACGGGCGTCGTCGTGCTGGCCCGCGTGCCCGCGGCGCGTCAAGGCGTGCTGAGCGCGGTCGAGGCGATCAACCCCGACGCCGCCAAGCAACTCCACTCGGTCAGCAAGCAGGTGCGCGACATCGTCGGCAGCGCCTGGATTGAAACTATCGAGGAGCCCGCCCAGACGCCTGCCCCCGGCGCGGCCAAGCCCACCCAGGCGGCCACGACCGGCGCGACGGCCGCCGCCGCTGTGGAACCCGGCTCGGCCGCTGCCGCCAGCACGACCCCTACTCCTTCGGGCACGACGCCTAGCACCCCTGCCACCACGGCCAGCACCACGGCCCAGAGCAATCAGGGCACTGCCCCCGCGACCAGCACCACCCCGAATACTTCGGCGGATGCTGGCAGCACCACGGCTCCCAAAGACAACAAAACCAGCTGAACTTTCCAGAATTGAGTTTTTCTGGCTTGACCGACCCCGCAGCTATTGCGGGGTTTTTTATGTTGAAGCTTGCGCCGGGTGTACATTCCGGCTCTCTGAACAACTACAGAGTCGCCGCCATAACGTTAAGGAAAGCCACGGTCAAGAAAGCAGCTGTCCAGCGGTCATTTCTGAAACAGACGTGGTCTAGCGAAGTTTTGCAGAGGAAACATGACGGCAAAATGACAGCCATTCCATGTTACTCATACAACCTTCATTAGCTGGAGGGGGGATGGGGCTAGTTTGTTCTTCAATGAAGCGCACCCTTTCGGTCCTGTTGTTTTCGCTTGGTCTGGCCGCCGCAGTCCCGGTCAAACTGGGAAATATTCCCGTCACTGTCGAGTCCAGCCCCAAGCTCCTGACCCTGACCGATGCCGGAATCAGGAAGGCTTTTCCCTCGGCGGCGGGGCGACCTGACGCCGTTTTCCTCACCGACGACCGCAAGGTCAGCGTGGCGTTCGAGTGGCGCGACGGCAAACTGGCGCCCAATGAGGTCGATAAGCTGGTCACTCAGTTTCCAGCCGTCATCAAGGCGCAGATTCCCAGTCTCAAGAGCCTGAAATCGAACATGGTGCAGCTCAGCGGCAAGCCCTGGGCACAGTTCGTTTTCACCACCCCTGGGCAGGGCGACGACCTGCGCCGCGAACTGCTGATGACCAGCGTCGGCGGACGGGTCCTGGTCATGACCATCGCCGGGAACCTCAAAGACTATTCGCGCAACGAAACGACCATCAGAGGTCTGGCGAGTAGCGTCCGTGTCAACGTGAACTGAACTTCCTGCTCGGGCCTCCTCCACTCCGACTGGGCGTGGAGGATTTTTCCTGTTCCATACGGCGTCACGCTGCGTTTGGCCCACGGTCAGGCGACCACGCGGTCAGATGTTGCTGCCGCCGGAGCGGTAAGCGCGACTTCCTGAAACCTTTGCCCGGCGGTCACACTGTTCGGCAGCAGACAATGAGACGCAGGCGAAGAGCCCTAAAATGATTCCGAATCTTACCTGGTCAATTCCGTAGATCCGTGGCCTGGCCCAGCTTCATAAAGGAGAAGGTCGACCGGAAAAGACGCGGGCTGGCCGGAAGCCGGACTCTTCGGACAGCACCAGCAACGCTAACGGCAGGAAAAACAGGGCATGACGCCGCCGCCTCAAGTTAAGCTGAACGTGAATTAGGGAGTACCAGACGACCTTGGACACTGAACTGAGCACACTCTCACCGCAAGCGGTCCCGCGCCCGACCGAACTCCTCGGGCAGCACGGCGGTGTGCTGCTGGAAAAAGGCAAGTGCCAGGGCCACACCGTCTTCATCAAAACGCTGGTTAGCGAAGATCCGGATACTGCCGCCCGCTTTGAGCATGAGGGCCAGATCGTAACGGCGCTGCACCACCCGCTGATCATTCCCTGCCTGCGGCAAACCTCGACTCAGCTGGTGTTTCCCTTTATTCCTGGGGGCACGCTGCGCGACCTTGCACGCTGCGGCCACATGGACCCGGACGCCGCGACTTCGGTGGTCTGGGGCATTCTGAAAGCAGTGGCCTACCTGCACTCGCAGGGCGTGGTCCACCACGATCTGAAGCCGGAAAACGTGATGCTGCTGCGTGGACAGCCCAGTGCCGAGGCGGTGCGGATCATCGACTTCGGAATGAGCCATGCCCGGCAGCTGCCACTCGACATTTACAGCGGCACCCGCATGGGCACGCCGCACTTTATGGCCCCGGAACAGTTTCAGGGAATCCGGGGCGACCCCCGCAGCGACCTCTACTCGGTCGGCGTCCTGCTGTTCGACTGCCTGGCCGGACACCCGCCGTACGAGGACGCCCTGGGCTGGCTGGTGGGCATCACCGAAAACCGCGCCCAGATTCCGGGGCCTGCCGTGCTGCGCCCGCTGATTCTCTCGGCCATTCAGCGTGATATGGAGAGTCGCCCACAGACCGCCGGGGCGATGCTCGGCACGCTCGCCGAGGCCCGCGCCAGCCTGGGCCTGGGCGAACTGCCGCGCGACTGAGCCACGTCGCAAGACCGCATAAGACCAAGGTGAATCCCATTTGAACCTGATCGCTTTTACCGGCAACCGCTTTCTGGCAGACGAAACCCTGCGCGACACGCTGCTGGCCCGTGGCCTCAATCCCCGCGAACTGCCGCGATTGGGCGGCGAGGAAGTCACTCCCCAGACCCTCGGGCCGCACCTGTCCCCCGGCCTGTTCGGTGACGGCGGGCTGATCGTCGATCTGGAGGGAGTCAAGCCCGACAAGGCACTGCTGGAACTGCTGACCACGGCGGCGGTCACGGTGGCGGTGCTCGACGAGTCGCCGCCCGCCACGCGCCTCAAAACCTATGAAAAAGCGGGCGAGGTGATCGCCTCCCCGGCCCCCAGCAAAACGGGCGAGGTGACCGGCTGGGTCGTGCAGCGGGCCAAAAAGCAAAAGCTGGCGCTGGAACGCGACGCCGCCGCCTATCTGGCCGAAGTGTTCGGTGCAGACCTGGCCGGAATCGCGGGCGAACTGAATAAACTGGCCATGCTGGACGGCCCATTTTCGCTGGCAGCCGCGCAGCGCATCGTCGGGCGGGAGCCGCCGGGCGACAGTTTTGCCATGCTGGGAGCCGCCACCGCCGGACGCCCCGGCGAAGCCGTGACCCAGCTGCGCCGTCTGCT
>JAGLBK010000013.1 GCA_018260275.1 Deinococcus sp. | reverse complement strand
CGGGGGGCAGGCCCAGCGCGTCCTCCACGGCAGGGCGGGTAATCGCTGTACCCGCCGCCAGCATCCTTTCCAGCAGGCTTTCGCCGTCGCGCATGGCCCCGTCGGCCAGTCGGCCAATCAGTTGCAGGGCGTCGGGTTCGGCGCTCATGCCTTCCTGACGGACCAGTCCGGCCAGCTTTCCGGCAATTTCCTCGGGCGTCAGACGGCGAAAGCGGTAATGCTGGCAGCGCGACAGGATGGTGGGAATAATCTTTTCGGGTTCTGTGGTCGCCAGAATAAAAATAACGTGGCTGGGCGGCTCCTCCAGCGTTTTGAGCAGCGCGTTGAAGGCCGAGCGCGTCATCATGTGCGCCTCGTCGAGGATGTAGATTTTTTTGCCGCCGCGCATGGCCGCCAGGCCCACTTTCTCGCGCAGGTCGCGCACATCGTCCACCGAGTTATTAGACGCGGCGTCGATTTCCATCACGTCGGGGTGGTTGCCCGAGCGCACCGCCAGACAGCTTTCGCACTCGCCGCAGGGCTTGATGCCGGGCGCAGTGCAATTGGCGGTCATGGCGATCAGGCGGGCCGTGGTGGTTTTGCCCACGCCGCGCGGTCCCGAAAACAGGTAGGCGTGCCCGACCCGCCCCTGCTCCAGCGCCGTTCTGAGAACGTCCTTGACATGTTCCTGCCCCACGATGTCTTCCCAGCGGATGGGCCGGGCACGCTGGTAGATGGCGCTCATTTGGCGCCTCTGGCGCGTCTAAGGGTCAAAAGGTCCAAGGGTCTAAGGGTAACTGGAAAGTAGGTGGTGGAAAGTGCGAAAAACGCCTCAGCAAAAGCGTTTTTCCCCACTGACCACTCACCACTGACCACTGACCGTCTCACCTTTCCAGTCTAGTACGGCCCCCACCGCCAGACAGTGAGGCACGTCAGGTCGGGTGCCGGATGGTCTAAATTAGTTACCATTCACCTATGGACGCCGCACTCATTCGCCCACCTCCCAGCCGGGCACAGCGGCTGGTGACGGTGGGCCGGTGGCTTTGCGGGCGCTCGCCGGAACAGGCCTGCCGCGCCGCCGAACAGGCCGTGGCGCTGGCCGAGGCTCAGGAGGACTGGCCCACGCTGGGGCAGGCGCTGAACCTGCTGGGCACCATCGAAATGGACCTGGGCCTGATGCGGGCGGCGACCCACAGTTTTCAGCGGGGACAGGCCGCCGCGCTGCGTTGCGGTGACCTGGAAGCGCAGCTCAAGCTTGCCAACAACGCGGGCATTCTGTATTCCCTCACGGGCGACCTGCCACAGGCGGCGCAGCAGTTTGAACTGGCCCAGATGCTGCTGGGGGCACCGGGCCTGCAGGTTCCGCCGGGACTGTCGGGGATGGTGCGGGTCAACCTCGCCAGCATCTATAACCGTCTGGGTGACTCTGAACGCGTGCTGCACCTGCTGGACGCCCTCGACGGACAGGAACTACAGGACCCTGTACTGGAAATCTACGCTGGGCTGGCTCGCGCCTATGCCCACCTGCGCCTGCTTGAACGGGGTCAGCCGTCCGGCAGCCAACGAACCCCAGAGGGCGAGCGGCACCTCGCGGCCATGCGCCGGGCACTGGACGAGGCCAGGGCGGGGCAGGACCGCTGCCCGGTCACCGTGGTGCAGGGTGAACGGGCCAGCCTGGAAGCGCAGTGGCTTATTCACAGTGGGCAGCCCCAGCAGGCCGAGGAACTGCTCCGCGCAGCCCTGGCAAAAGTTCAGGGCGAGGCCACGCAGGGAGGCATTCAACTGCACCTGGCGCTGGGAAACCTGCTGACCGGGCGCGACCCGCAGGCGGCCCGGCAGGAGTTTTATGCGGCGCTGGCCCTTATGGATGAAAGCGGGCTGCACATCGACCGCCCCGAGTTACTGGAAAAACTGGCCGGACTGGAGGAGGAAAGCGGCCATCTGCCCGCCGCCCTGTCGCTGATGCGCCGCTTAGTCACCGAGTTACGCACGCAGGAAAAGCGGATTCTGGCTCCCACCGACCTGCGCCCGACCGCTGCCCCCGCCGACGACAGCAACTGGCAGGAGCGGCTGCGCATTGCCGAGATGCAGGCCCGGATCGACCCCCTGACCGGGCTGTATAACCGCCGCGCCCTCGACGAGGTGCTGCCGGGATTGCAGCGTCGCCTGTCGAGCCCACCACACAACCTGTACGCGCTGCTGCTGGATATCGACCATTTCAAGCAGGTCAACGACACCTATTCTCATGCGGTGGGCGATCAGGTGCTGCGGCGGATAGCCGGTACCCTACAGAAAATGGCCGTGCAGGACGCTTTTGCTGCCCGCTACGGCGGTGAGGAACTGCTGCTGATTGTGCCCGATACGTCGCTGCCGGAAGCCCAGCGCCTGGCCGAGTCGCTGCGTGCCCAGATAGAAGCTCTGCGCTGGCCCGAGAACAAACCGCTCCGAATTACGGTCAGCGTGGGCCTGACAAACGCCACGCCGCAAGACACCCTGTCCAGTCTGCTGGCCCGCGCCGACCGGGCGCTGTACCAGGCCAAGAACGCCGGGCGAAATCAGGTCGTGTACCAGCCCGCCGGGCAGGAAGTGTCTGCCTAAGTACCTGCCGGGTGATGACTAGGTCATCGCCCCGAGCGGACTTGCAAAGCTGCGAAGCAGAGCGAAAAGGCAAAAGTAGCTCTGGGCGGAAGTGGAGCGGGTTCGGGTGCTTTTCCCGGACACGCATAACTGTAGCCGAGAGCTACTTAGCAACCGCTGAAGCAGCACAGCCCTTACGAGGTAACGGCGCTCTGAAGCTGGAACATCACTTCGCCGTCACGAGAGCCAGCACCCACAGCGCGTCACGGGGCACCGGCAGGGAGCAGGTGAGTTTGCCGCCGCAGCCGGGCCACTTGTTGGGGTTGTCAGGTGTTGCGGGCATTTGCGCCCCGACGATATTCAGACTGCCCGCCCGCTTGCTGAAGTAGCTCAACTCGTTCAGGGGCGACTGGGCCACAACAGTCTGCACCACCGTCGGCTTGCCCAGTTGCGGCGCGGCGCGGCTGGTCTGGAGCGGGCCGGAATAGACGTTCTGCGGCTGCCCCAGGTAGTCCAGCGCGTACCGCCAGCCCTTGCTGCCGCTGCCGCCCGACACGGTGGCCGTTCTGGTTTTGGCGTCCCAGCTGACAGTCTGCCCCGCCAACTTTGCGAGGGGAGCGAGTGGAGTCAGCACTTGCTCCCGCATGGTCAGGTAGACCACTTTGAGCGGTTGCCCGCCCACGCTGAGTTTTGTGCCGTTCAGGACACAATCGAGACCCAGCAGGTCGCAGGCCTCGGCGGGAGGCACATGCATTTGCCCGGCCACGATTTGCGGCATCACCGTTTTTGCACCCACCCAGGCCAGATTTTCAAAACGCACCAGCACCGGCTGAGGCTGCGCGGCCTGCACCGAGGCCCCAGCGCAAGTTCCAGCAATCCCGGCCAGCAGCGCCACTCCGGCCAGCCGTCCCCGTTTTTTCCACTCACCACTCACCACTGCCCACTCACCCCCCATCACACCAGCTCCACGCTGTCCGTCTCGCTCCCCGCGTCCCGGAACTCGATCTTCCACTTCGGCCCCAGGCCGTCGCCGCGCACACCCTCGGGCGAATCGGGAGCCGGAAAACTGCAATATCCGCCGGTCTGCTCGGCCTTCCAGGGCTGGGCGTCGGCCTCGCTAGTGCCGACGGCGCTGCTCTGCCAGTTCACGCCGCGCAAAAAGCTGCCGCTTTGCAGGTTCTGGTTGCCGGTGGTCTGTCCGATGGTGGTCATCCGCTTGAGAATGTTTGCGCCGCCCGCCGCACTATCCGCCGTCGTCCAGCCGAAACTGGAATCCACCGGGGCGCTGAGGGTCAGCGTGCTTTCGCTGTGGTCAAGGTTGGTCGTGCCGCGAATAAACAGGTTCAGGACGGTCAAATCGGCGTCGGTGGACACCCAGAAGGTCAGGATGGCGTTTTGCCCCGATGCCAGCCGCCAGGGGTCGCCCCCGGCCTGCCTCTGGTCGGAGACGGTCACGGCGCTGGGGCCGCCCGGCTGCTGCACCAGAAAGAACGGTGCCCAGTCGTCGTGCGGGCCGTTCACATAGCGCCCGTGCTGAACTCCGGCGTCCACCGCGCCGCCCTTGCCGCCCCAGCCACCCATGTAGATAAAGGCGGTGTCGCCGTGCCCGGCTTCCTTCGCCTCGTGCACCTCGCCCGCGTCGGCACTGGGGAGGTAAACCTGGCTGGACTGGTAGGCATACCCCGGCTTACTGAACACCCGGCGATACGGCCCGCTGCGCTCGTCCTTGCAACTGACCTGCACGCCCTGCACCGTAGCCGGAGCGCCACCCAGCACGCCCGAAACTAGCCCGCCGAGGCCGCCACCGTCGCCATTGGTCGCCTGCGCGGTCAGCGGGTGAAAGCGGTGGAACACCAGCGCCCCGGCCAGCGCAGCACTGTTGGCGGTGATTCCGTCAGCGGTCAGGACGGCCACATGCCGCGCCTGTTCGGGGGTCAGGTGGCGCGAAACGCGGCGCAGCAGCTCCGGGTCGGGGCCGAATGCCTGGGGCGGCACGGGCGAGCGGCGGGGAAGGTGCAGGGTCATGCGGTCATCTTACGGGTTGCGGGCCGGGAGGCGGCGGAGTCTCCGGCGGCCATACTCAGCAGGAACGCCGCCCCCAGCATGCAGAAGATGAACAGGCCCCGGTTGGTCACGCCGTCCAGCTGGGCGTAAATCTGCTCGTCCAGATACGGGCCGTGACCGTAGACTGGGCTTAACACCAGCCGGGAAAACACGAAAAACATGGTCGGCAGCGGCAGAGGCGACAGCCAGGGCCGACGCAACACCGCCCAGAGGGTCAGCCCGGCGGTCAGCAGGAATAGTTCCAACGTCTGCGCCTGAAATACCTGCATGACGTGGGCGGTTTGTGGCATCCGCGCCGCTGCCAAAGCCGTTTCGTGGAGGTAGCCCAACAGCGACACCCCCGGCAGGAACAGCGCCACCAGCCCCCAGAACAGCCGCCACGCCCACCCCTGCGGAATAACTCGCCCCAGCCAGCCCGCACCAAAGCTGATCGGCAAAAGCAGCAGCATCGGCACGCTGAGAAACAGCAGGAAACCGGTCATGTGGGCAACCCTGAGCGGGCCAGAGATTTTTGCGCCGCCGTTTGCCCCGCCCCTACTCCCACGAGGGCCAGCGTTCCCAGCGCACAGGCCAGAAACAGGGCGAAGTTGCTTCTCCCATCAAATTCCAGGTTGAGCCGCTCTGCCACGCTCACGTCGTCAACGCCAAAAGCCGAGGCTGAGACCGCCGCCACGGGATACAGCAGGCCCAACGTCACTGCCGCCGTGTAAGGTCGCCGCAGACTGGCCCACAGAGTTCCCACTATCAGCAAGCCCGCCAGCACCAGGATTTCCAGCCGCATTCGCCCCAGCGCCCCGGCCAATTGCGGAAGTTCACGCGCCACCTGTGTCAGCGCCTCCACATTCCCGAAGACGCAGTACACGGCAGGCCCCAGCGCCAGCAGGGTAAAAACCATATTCAGCACAGGTAGTCCATGCCGCCCGCCCAGCCAGCCCGTCAAAAACCCCATTGCCGCGGCCACCCCGAACATCAGGAACAGCACCAGCAGGAAAAGAAAAGGCAGCATGGACGCAGGCTAAGGGCTGGCGCATTCAGGCGCGTCCACCGAAGGGAGGAGGCACCGGGGCAGCGGCGATCAGAGCGGGCGCCGCCGATAGGGCAATGGAGAAACTGCCTCCCCTCCTCCGGTACACTGTCTCCCTGTGACACCGCGAGGCCACCTATGAATCCTGCCGCCTACGGCCTGCTGTCGTCGGTGGTGTACGGCGTCGGAGACTTTCTGTCGGGCATGGCTAGCCGCCGCGATTCGCCGTTGCGGGTCGCGGCACTGACCCACCCGCTCAGCGCACTGGCTATGGGCCTGCTGGCCTTTTTGTTGCACCAGCCGCTGCCACCAGCCAGCGACCTGTGGTGGGGCGCGGCGGGCGGGCTGGTCGGTCTGGGGGCCATTCTGGCCTTTTACCGGGCGCTGGCGCTGGGGCCGATGGGCGCGGTATCGGTCAGCGCGGGGGCGCTTTCGGCAGCGGTGCCGGTGGCTATTGGCATTATCGGCGGCGAGGCGCTGGGCCTGAAAGGCTGGCTGGGGGCACTCGCCGTTCTGATCGGCACGGCCATGCTCAGCCTGCACCCCGGCGAACGCGGCGGCAACGGAGTAACCATCGGCATTCTGGCGGGCATCGGCTTCGGCTTTTTCTTTACGCTGCTGGGTCAGGCGCACTCCGCGCAGGGCATCTTATGGACGCTGGCAGTGGCCCGCCTCGCCAGTTCACTGGTCATCGTGCCTATTGCCGCCAGGATGGTCGGGCTGCGGCCCCAGGCTCCGGCCCTGGTCTTCGGCTCGGCCCCGTTCGACACGGCGGGCAACCTGCTTTACCTGCTCTCCGTCCAGGGCGGCGGGCTGGCGATCGGGGCGCTGCTGTCCAGTCTGTACCCAGCTTTCACGACCCTGCTGGCGGTCGTCGTACTGCGCGAACACCTCAAGCCCATGCAATGGGTTGGCGTGGTCATAGCGATGATCGGGGCCGTGCTGCTGTCTGCCAAATGATTAAGCCTGGCCGCGCCCGTGCATACTCGCCTCGGCCACGATCTCGTCGACTGGCTTGTCCTTGACGGCGTGCGCACTCATGCCGAATTGCGGGCCGCTGCTCTGGGCACCCTGCAAAATCACGCGGGCCAGTTCGCCCAGCGTCGCGCCGCCTGCCCGCACATCCATCCTGAATTCCTGGCGCAGCTCACTCAGGCTCACGTCGTCCAGCATCAGCTCGGTGCCGTAGCGCAGGGTGGTCGGCGGCACGATCAGCAAGTCGGCCTCGCCGGGCTTGACCGCGTGCCGGAAGCAGCGCCCGGTCAGCAGACCCGCCACGGTGGTCACGCGCCCGAAGGTCTTGTTTTCCACCGCCCGCACCTCGATTTCCAGACCGCCGATGGCCCGCAGCGGCTCCACAGCGCGGTCCAGCGACTCGGCAAACAGCAGGCCCGTGCCCAGAATCACCTTCATGGGGTAGGGCAGCGCGGCGGGCAGTTCCGGCAGGCCCTCAGTCAAAAAGTCGCGGATCATGCCCACGCCATTTTCCAGCATGGGAAAGCCCTCGTACTCTTCCTCGCTGGGCAGCGGTTCGCCCGCCAGCAGGTAAATCTCGTCGGACGGAAAGATAAAGCGGGTGCCGCGCTCGGCCAGGAACTTTTTGCGCCAGATGTTCAGGCGTTTTAGGGTGTCCTGCGCTTCTTCTCTATTAAAAGTTCTCACGTCGGGCAGGTTGGTGCGGTGGGCAGTCAGGCCGATGGGCACCACCGCCGCCGAGATCACGTTGGGGCGGCTAGACAGGTATTCCACCGTCTCGTCGAGGTTCTCGCGGTCGTTGCGGCCCGGCACCAGCACGATCTGGGTGTACAGGTCGATGGATTCCAGCCGTTCGATCATCTCACGAATCTGCACGGCCTGGGGGTCTTTGACCTTCAGTTTCCACCACTTCATCATGTCCTGGCGCAGGTCCTGGTTGGCGGTGTGCACCGACACGTACAGCGGCGAAAGGTTCTCGTTCAGAATCCGGTTGATGTCGCCTTCGGTCAGGTTGGTCAGCGTTACAAAGGAGCCGTACAGAAAGGACAGGCGGTAATCGTCGTCCATGATGTACAGGCTCTTGCGAAAGCCGCGCGGCATCTGGTGTACGTAACAAAAATCGCACTTGTTGGCGCATTTCTTGATGCCGTCGAACAGCACTTCCTCGAAGTCCAGGCCGGGGTCTTCCCACTCCACCGTGAAGGTGAAGGTCTCGTCCAGGCTGGGCGCGGCAGGCAGCATCAGGCGGTGGTGGTCCTGCGCGGTGGTCGGCACGCCGGTCATAACCAGCGGGGCCTGTTGTGGGCGGGCGATTTCCAGCGTCACCACCCCACGTTCGAGCTTGTGGCGGTAGTCCAGCACGTCGGTAATCGCCTCGCCGTTCACGCGTAGCAGCACGTCACCGGGCCTGACCCCAGCGCGGGCGGCCGGGCTGCCTTCTTCCACGGTCTTGATAGGTGCTGGATAGAGCTGTTCTGATAGGTTTTCGGCTGCCGTCATGTGTTCACCCCTTTCGAGGCAAATCCGGCGGCCCCGATCAAACAAAGTAGTTTAACAGATTGGCGCAAGAGATGCCAGGCGAAATGAGCTTTTGCAGGCCAGCCGCTTTGGGCCGCTGCTCATAGTCGCGGCCCTGACGGTCTGCCACAATGCCCCCATGAGTCTTTTTGACGTTGCTATCGTCGGTGCTGGCCCGGTGGGGCTGGCCGCCGCCATCGGCTGCAAACGCGCGGGCCTGAGCTACGTGGTGCTGGAAAAGGGCTGCGTGGTCAACGCCATTTTTGAATATCCAACCTACATGGGGTTTTTTACGACCGCCCCCGAACTCGAAATCGGTAACCACCCCTTCGTGACCGGGCACGACAAACCCGACCGGCGCGACGCCCTGATGTATTACCGGCTGGTCACCCAGCGCGAGGCGCTCAACGTGCGCCAGTACACCGAAGTCACCCAGGTTCACGCGGCCCCGGCGGGCTTTACCCTGGAAGTCGAGGCGCAAGACGGCAGGCCCGGCGTGGTCGAGGCGCGGCGCGTGGTCGTGGCGACCGGCTATTACGACAACCCCCTGTACCTGGGCATTCCCGGCGAGGACAGCGAAAATGTCAGCCACTACTACACCGAGGCTCACCCCTTCATGGGCCTGAATGTCACGGTGATCGGCGCGGGCAACAGCGCGGCAGACGCGGCCCTCGACCTGTGGCGCAGCGGCGTCAACGTGACGATGGTCGTGCGTGCGCCCGAACTCAAGAGCACCATCAAGTACTGGGTGCGCCCCGACCTCGAAAACCGCATCAAGGAAGGCAGTATCGCGGCCCATTTCAATTCCCGCGTGGTCGAAATTCACCCCGAACACATGATCGTGCAGCGCCAGGACGGCACCACCTTCGAGTTGTCCACCCACTTCACGTTTGCCCTCACCGGCTACCGCCCCGACCTGTCTTTCCTGGCCGGGCTGCAACTGGCCGAACAGCCCGATCAGTGCCTGGTCCTCGACGAACATTTCCAGAGCAGCGTGCCGGGGCTGTTCGTGGTCGGATCGGCGGGCTTCGCGGGCAAGACCAATCAGGTGTTCATCGAGAACGGGCGCTTCCACGCCGATCACGCGGTGGCCGAGATCGCGCGGCAACTGGCCCCGGTCGCCAGCGGCACCTGAGCGGCTTTACCGGCAGGTGAAGGTTTTTCAGGCCAGCCTTCACGGGCAGCAACTCTGCGCGTGAAATACTGGCCGCTATGAAGTTCCGCTTTTCAACTCCCTTTCTGACTACAGCCCTCGCTCTGGGGGCCGTCGCTTATGCTGCGGCTTCCGTGCCTGCTGTCCCCACCACGCCAGCTGCCCCGGCCACCACCGATACTGCGCCCGCTGCCGGAGCAACGCCTGCCACCGCCTCTGAGTCCACTCCTGTTGCGCCCACTCCTGCTGCGCCAACCTCACGCGCAAGCGGGCCACTGCTCATTACCGTGCGTGCTCAGATTCCGGCCCTGATCGCAGGCAAAAAGACCACTACCACCTTTGTCCGCACGCTGCCCATTCCGGCAGAGCGGGCCGCCGAACTGCGGCGCGGCGGTAAAATCAGCACGCAACTCGATGCTGACCTGCACAAGTTCTTCGACCAGCTGGAAAACGCAGCCCAGGACGCCCGGTTCATGCAACTGGAAGATGGCCGCTGGGCCGCCGTGCAGCGTAACAACCTCCAGATCGACCGCCAGGCCAGCCGCGCCAACGTTCTGGCAATGCTGACTGACCCCCAGGCGGCTCAGGCCGATGTGGTCGTGACTGGGCAGACGCCGCCCAAACGTACCCTCGACTTCTTTGCTTCCCGGGGCATCACCAACTTCCTGGCGACGGGACAGACCAGTTACGAGGGCAGCAGCGCGGACCGCATCACCAACATTCATGTCGGGGCCAAAAACTTCAAGGACCGTCTGTTTGACGGCAAGACTTTTTCCTTCAACCAGATGGTCGGCCCGGTCACGGCGCGAAACGGGTACGTCGCGGGCCTGGTCATCGCGGGGGATCAGACCGCCAGTGGCGTGGGCGGCGGTATCTGTCAGGTCAGTTCTACCGTCTTCCGTACGCTCTACGGCGCTGGACTGCCGATCGTGCAGCGCCAGAACCACTCGTATCAGGTCCACTACTACGACCCGCAGGGCCTTGACGCCACCATCTACCAGCCCAATCTCGACCTGCGCTTTGCCAACAATACGGGTGCGCCGCTGTGGTTCCAGACCGACTGGGACGACAACGACCACGTCCTTAGCGTCAGTGTGTTCGGCAAGGCCCCGCAATACGACGTGGTTATCGAGGAACCCAAAACCCTCAAGACCAGCCCCAGCCCCAAAGACCGTCTGATTCCCGACCCCACGCTGGCCGCAGGCACCCGGCAGCAGGTCGATTGGGCTGCTCCCGGCGCAGTGATCGAGGTCACACGCAAGTTTATGCAGGGCAACAAGGAAGTCAAGCACGACGTGCTCCGCAGCACTTATCGCCCCTGGCCCAACATCTTCAAAGTCGGCACCAAAAAGTAAAATTCGGGAAGTAGCATTTGGGATAAACAAGGGGGAGAGGCCAGCTGATAGCCTCTCCCCTCCCCTATTCCGTGATGGCCTTCAAAAAGCGGCGTTCAGATGTCTGCCTCATAGCCCAGGAGCTGCAATAAGCGGTCAAGTTCCTCGCGTGAGGCGTAGTTCAGTTCCACGCGGCCCTTGTCTTCACCGGTAATCCGCACCTTTGTTCCAGTGCGGCGGCTCAGGTCCAGCTCAAGCTGCCGGTAAGTACGCGGCGGGTTGACCTTGACCGGAGCAGCTCCCCTGCTCTCCCGTTTCAGCGCCTCGGCCTCACGCACGTTCAACTGACCTCTGGTGATCTGCTCCAGCGCCCAGTCCCGGTCTTTTTCCGGTTGCGCCAGGATCGCGCGGGCGTGTCCGGCACTGATTTCCCCACTGTCCAGCGCCCGCAGGATGGTCGGGGGCAAACTCAGTAAGCGCAGCGCGTTGGTGACGGTGCTGCGGCCTTTGCCCACCGCCTGGGCCACGCCCTCCTGATTCAGTCCGTGGTCGATCAGGGCCTGATAGGCCCGCGCTTCTTCCAGCGGTCCCAGGTCTTCCCGTTGCAGGTTCTCGATGATGGCGATTTCCAGCGCCTCACGGTCGCCCAGGTCGCGCACGATGACCGGCAATTCGGTCAGTCCGGCCAGCTGCGACGCCCGCCAGCGCCGTTCGCCTGCCACGATTTCGAAGGCGTCGCCGCGTGGGCGCACCAGCAGCGGCTGCAACACGCCCTTTTCGCGGATGCTCTGCGCCAGTTCGGCCAGGGCTTCCGGCTCGAACACCTGCCGTGGCTGGTAGGCCGCCTGCGTAATCCGGTCTATACGGAGGGTCTGGACCTGAGTCCCTGCGCCCTCCTCCGTCTTCTTGCTCAGCAGAGCGTCCAGCCCCCGGCCCAGGCTAGATTTTTTCGACACGTTGCAGCACCTCCTCGCTCAGGCGCTTGTAGGCCGCCGCCCCACTCGAAAGCGGCGCAAAGGCGTTGATCGGTTTGGCAAAGCTGGGGG
Source organism: Deinococcus sp. (assembly GCA_018260275.1). Lineage (GTDB taxonomy): Bacteria > Deinococcota > Deinococci > Deinococcales > Deinococcaceae > Deinococcus. The sequence goes on along the minus strand of JAGLBK010000013.1, from coordinate 10,676 downwards.
CCTCACTGAGGCGAATATTGCGCGGGACCACTGACCAGAACACCAGTTCGCCAAAGTGTTGCCGCACCATCGTCTCGACTTCCTGGGCCAGATTGGTGCGGCTGTCGAGCATGGTCAGCACCACGCCCAGCACTTTCAGCTTTGGATTCAGACCGCCCTGCACACGCTCTACAGTTTCCATCAGCCCCGCCAGACCCTCCAGGGCGTAATACTCGGCCTGCACAGGGATCAGCAGCGCATCTACCCCAGCCAGAATATTCACGGTCAACGGCCCCAGGCTGGGCGGCGCGTCGATCAGGACCAGATCGTAGCCCTGAATACTGGCCAGCAACCGGGCCAGAGCGTCGGGATCGTCCGCCAGTTCGACCCCTGCGCCCGCCAGATCCGGGGTCGCTGGCAGCACATCCAGACCCTTCTGACTGCCCGTTACTATGAACTCCTGTACGCGCCCCGGTTCGCCCAGAGCTTCATACAGGCCCTGCTTGGCTCCGCGCAGGCCCAGGCCACTGGTGGCGTTGCCCTGCGGGTCCATGTCAAGCAGCAGCACTTTACGCCCGCTGGCGGCCAGGTAAGCGGCCAGATTCACAGCTGTCGTGGTCTTGCCTACCCCACCTTTCTGGTTGACTACTCCAATCGTTTTCATGCCTCTCCCATCACTTCGCTTTCCAGAATAGCGGCTGGACCGCAGGCACACCCTCGCGCCGTGGATATTTTTCCGGCGTCCGGCCCTCTTTCCGGACCACTACCAGCGTGCGCTCGTCTCCCAGGATCGGCAATCTAAATGGGTCCACTTCAGTGACCTGACCCCGCAGTTCCCGCGCCGCCTGCTGTCCGGCCCCGAGTTCTTCTTCTCCCAGCGCTCCCTTCTGGGCCACCAGTTGCCCACCGACCCTGAGCAGCGGTAAGGCCAGTTCCACCAGCACCGGCAAGGCGGCCACAGCACGCACCACCACCCGGTCAAGCTGCTCACGGTAGTCCGGCAGGCGACCGATCTGCTCGGCCCGGCCAACGAGGGGAGTCACATTATCCAGGCCCAGCGTAACGGCCGTTTCACGCACAAAATCAATCTTTTTGCGTGTCGAATCCAGCGGAATGATCTGCAATTCGGGGCGCATGATCGCCAGGGGAAGGGCTGGAAAACCGCCGCCTGTGCCCAGGTCCAGCACCCTCAGATCGCCGCCGAGATGCCCGCCCCGCAAACAGCTCAGTGAATCGACAAAGTGTTTCAGCACGATGTCACGCTCCTGCCGTAGCGCCGTCAGGTTGAGGCGGTTATTGCCTTCAAGCAGCAGGGTATAAAGCTCCTCGAATTTCGACAGCTGCTCAGGCGTCAACTCCAGTGCCAACTCCCGTGCGCCGTCTTGCAGCAGGGCTAACCCCTCGGGCGTCACAGGTTATACCGCTGCTTCATATCCATATACCTCGCATAAACGTGTTCGTCGGTCTGTTCAATCGGCAAGCGATCCAGAAGGGGCAACACCTTTTCACGGAGCGCCTCCCCCCTCACCATCCACTGGTAATAACTGCGGCCACCGTGTTCATAGGGTCCGTACAGCTTGGAATCGGGGCAAATCCGCCGCAGGGTTTCAAACAGCCGCTGATGCCGGGTGTGCATGCGCACCGTGATCTGCGGCTGCTTGCCGTCACCGCCGAAATGTCCTTCACCGATCAGGATGCCGAGCAAGAGTCCCTGTTCAAATTCGGTCAAAAAGAAGCCCTCCTTGTTTCACGGTCAAGTTTCCCGTGAAACGTGGAGGAGGTCAAGCCTGAGCCGAAACAGCGCCCAGCTTGTTTCACCGTCAGGTTTCCCGTGAAACGCCTGCCTGTTTGACATGCACCAGCAACGCGCTGATATCCGCGTGCCGCACGCCGGAAATGCGGGAAGCCTGCTCGACGGTCTGAGGCTGGAGGCGGGCCAGTTTTTCTCTGGCCTCATTGGACAGGGTGCCGATCGCTGCAAAATCGATCCCGCTCAGGCTAAGGCTGCGTGCGCGGGCCTCGGCTTTCAACTGGGTCTTGGCGCGTTCGATATATCCGGCGTACTTCACGCGGATTTCCACGGCCTCGCGTTCTTCGGCAGACAATTCCGGCAGGCTCAGGCCCAGGGCCTCCACATCACTCAGGGTGAATTCGGGACGGCGCAACCAGCCGTCGCCCGTGTTGCCCTGAACCCGCTGCTGGCCTAGCGCCTCTATGCCCGCCTCAACCCGCTGATATTTCTGTGAAACGCGCTCCGCTTCTGCCGTAGCCACCAGCCCCAGTCCCACGCCAATCGGGGTCATGCGCTCGTCGGCGTTGTCCTGACGAACCAGCAGGCGGTGCTCGACGCGGCTGGTCATCATGCGGTAGGGTTCGTCGCTTCCCTTGAACACCAGATCATCGAGCAGGACCCCGATATAGCTGGTTTCACGGGTCACGAACTGTTCCGGCAGCTCCTGTGCGCGGCGGGCAGCGGCGGTTCCGGCAATCAGTCCCTGGGCCGCCGCCTCTTCATAGCCGCTGGTGCCGTTGATCTGTCCCGCCGTGAAAACGCCCGGCATGTGCCGCGATTCCAGATTCAGAGTCAGTTCGGTCGAGTCCACCACGTCGTATTCGACGGCGTAGGCATAACGCTGAATGACCGCCTGACCGAAGCCGGGCAGGGTACGGACCAGCTGATCCTGAAGATGCGGCGGCAGCGAAGAGCTGAAGCCTTGCAGATAGACCTCGCTGGTCTGGATGCCGTCGGGTTCCACGAACAGCAGATGGCGGTCATGATGAGCGAACTTGACCACCTTGTCCTCGATGCTGGGGCAATAACGCGGCCCGCGCCCCTCGATATCTCCGGCGTACATGGGCGACTCGTGGATATTTTCCTGAATCAGTCGGTGCGTTTCCAGGGTGGTGTGGGTCTGCCAGGTCGGTGACTCGGTGGCGCGGGGGCCGGGCGTACCGGTAAAGCCGCGTGGTTGGGGGTCTGCCGGAATGTGCAGGAGTTCGCCGAACTGAACAGAGTCGGCCCGGACACGGGGGGGCGTGCCAGTTTTATACCGCTTCAGCACATGTCCGGCGCGGGCCAGCGGCGACGAAAGAAAGCGGGCAGGTGGTTCTCCCTGCCGACCCTCGGGACGGGTCTGGCGGCCATACCAGGTCTGTGCCCGCATAAAAGTCCCAGCGGCTACCACGACACTGCGGGCGTGAAACTCGCGCCCGTCGGTGGTCGTGACCACCCAGCCGCCCCGCCCGTCTCCACGTAGATCAGCAGCTTCACCGCGCAGAATATCGATCCCAGGGTGACCGAAGATGATGTCCTGCGCGTGTTCGGCGTAAGCGTCGCGCTCGTTCTGAACACGCAGCGACTGCACCGCCGGGCCTTTGCTGGCGTTTAGGACACGGGTGTGAATGGCCGTGTCGTCGGCCAGGCGCCCCATCAGACCGCCCAGAGCATGAAGCTCGAACACCAGCTGGCTTTTGCCGGGGCTGCCGACCGCCGGGTTGCACGGCATACGGCCCACCGTAGCGGGGTTACCGATCAGCAGGGCAACCTGTGAGAATTTGGCGGCGGCCCAGGCGGCTTCGATGCCCGCGTGACCCCCACCGATAACAATGACATTCCAGCCGCTCATATCTGAAGAAGTGTAGGGGCTGAGAGGCCAGGCAACCGTAACGTGCAGGCCGGTCATTCAAGTTTTGCCCGCGCCTACCATCAGCTGTGGCCCAAGTCTTTACAATCCTTCTATGGACTTCGCTACTTTGCGCCGCGACCTGATAGGCACGGACGCGGTTATTCAGACGCCCTTCGGAGCCAGAAGAGTAACCTACGCCGATTACGTCGCTTCGGGAAAACCCCTGAAAAGCGTGGAGGAACGCCTGGCGACGCTGGCCCTTCCTTTATATGCCAATACCCATACCGAGGACAGCGCGACCGGGGCCCACAGCACGCACTTGACCCATCAGGCCCAAGACTACATCCGGGCGCAACTGGGCGGCGACGCCACCTGCAAACTGGTGTTTTGCGGTTCGGGCAGTACGGCGGCGGTGCGGCGCATCCAGGACATTCTGGGGCTGACCGTTTCGGCAGCGCACCGGAACACGGTGCTGGAGCATTTGCCGAAGCAGGAACGGCCAGTAGTCTTCGTGGGACCGTATGAGCACCACAGCAACGAGGTCAGCTGGCGCGAAACGCTGGCCGAGGTGGTCGAAATTCCCCTGTGTCAGGCGGGAAACCTGGATCTGGATTTTCTGGTCAAGGCCCTGAAGGACCCACGTTACGTGCAGCGCCCCAAGATCGGTTCGTTCAGCGCGGCCAGTAACGTCACGGGACTCCTGACCGATACCCGCACGGTGGCACGAATGCTGCATGCTCACGGCGCTTACGCCTTCTTCGATTTCGCGGCCAGCGCACCGTATGTCGAAATCGATATGAAGCCGGGCCAGCCTGACGGCTACGACGCTGTTTTCCTCAGTCCACACAAATTCGTCGGCGGGCCAGGAACGCCGGGGCTGCTGTGCTTTCAGGAACACCTGTACACGCTGGCGGTTCCCAGCACGGCGGGCGGCGGCACGGTCAGTTATGTCAGCCGCACCCGCCACGCTTTCGTGGACGATATCGAGGCGAGGGAAGACGCCGGAACTCCCGCGATTATGGGCAAGATTCGCACGGCGCTGGCTTTCCGGGTCAAGGAGGAACTGGGAGTAGAGCAGCTGACCCGGCGTGAACACCAGCTGTTTCAGCAGGCGCTCGAACGGTTGGCCGCCCAGCCGCGCATTCAGATTCTGGGCAATCCACGCGCCGAGCGACTGGCCTTTCTGTCGTTTCTGATTCACACCGAGTCTGGTCCTTACCTGCACCCACGGCTGGTCGTGCGGCTGCTCAACGACCTGTTCGGTATTCAGGCGCGTGGCGGCTGCGCGTGTGCCGGGCCTTACGGGCACGCCCTCCTGAATGTAGACGACGCCCAGAGCGAGCGGTACTTTCAGTGCGTCATCAGTGATCTGGAAGGCATCAAGCCGGGCTGGACCAGACTGAATCTGGCTCCGTGGGCCAGCGACGCCGAGGTGGACTTTATCCTGAGCGCCATAGAATTCGTGGCCGAGTGGGGAGAGCGTTTTATGCCGCACTACAGTTTCGACTGGAAGACCGGGGCCTGGACGCATCCGGCGGATCGGGCCCCCCTGGACCTGTTCGGCAGCGAGCGGCCCCAGACCGGAGCGGGCGAGGTGAATTACGCCGAGTATCTGGCCGAAGCTAGGGCGCTGGCCCAGGGCCTGACGCCGGTAGGGGAGAGGAGAGCCGTCCCCGAAAGCGTGCCACTGGACCTCGTACTGTTCGCCTATTAAGAGCGTGTTTATAAAGTTTCCCGCACAAACCACGCCCATTGGTATTTCGTCGTGTGGGCCGTTAAAGTTTGCCGCGTCGCCCCCTCTGCTGAGCAGCTCTGCGAGTCACCCCTCGCTATGCGAGGCCCTCTCTCCTGCGGAGCTTTACAAGTCCCACAAGGGGCGAGGGTCAAAAACCGCGTCTTCATCGCATGTCAAAAAACTTCCCGACCCTTTATAAACACGCTCTAAGACCTGCCATTCTCGGCGTTTGTCCTGACAGACCGGACAGGGGGATGACGCACCACACACCCGTTGCCGACTAAAATGCCTAACACACGTTAGGCGAAATTGTTGTGTCGGGAAGATCGTCCATGCCCGTGCATTCGAGAGGAGGTCTATGGAGCATTCAGGATTTGTTTTCAGGCAACAGGGCGCACCGTCGTGAAGTGTGGCGAGGCGCTTAACTACTGATATGCGACCCGAATTCCTGCGTCCGCTGCTCAGTCTGGCTGGGCTTGGCATAGGCTACGCGCTCTATCAGCTCTCTCACCGATTAGGCGAGCCGTGGCAAAGCGTGGTGGTGGGGGCGCTGTTCGTCCTGCTGGGCGCCGCGGCCTGGGTCTACGCGGCAGGCGAACGCTGGATCCAGGTCCTGGCTGCACTTTTACTGGTCTGGGGCGTGCTCCGGGCTGTCCTTCTGCACTAGAGCAGTTCGCAGAATGTCGGTTTGTCCCGTTTCCCCCCCGCAGGGGGTCACAAGCGCAACAGCTTACGCAAAATGCTCCGAATGGCCCCGGCGGGTCTTCAATAAGAGGTCTGTATGAAAGAAATAGTGCTTCCGGAACTGGCTGAAAGTGTCGTCGAGGGTGAAATTCTGAAATGGCTCGTGAACGAGGGCGATCCCGTGGCCCTGGAACAGCCGCTATGCGAGGTCATGACCGACAAAGTGACCGTCGAGCTGCCGAGTCCGGTGGCCGGGGTGCTGCATAAGCGTCTGGCCGCCGAGGGCGACGTGGTACCGGTGCATTCGGTGATTGCCCTGATCGCGGAAGCCACGGGCGATCTGGAGGGGGCGGCCACGCCAGAAACGGTAACGCAAGCTGCGCCAGCCGCCCCCAGACCGCCTCTCCCTGTGCAGGCCCAGGAAGAACGGGAACAGGTAGGCGGCAGTATTGTCGAGGCGAACCACCTTCCGGCAACGCAGGACGACGCGGCCAGACTGCTGAAGACCTTTGCCGCCGGGCAGCCGCAAGCCTCCGCGCCCCAGCCCCTGCCGGGCGAGGGCCGGACTCTGGCGGTGCCCGCCGCCCGCCGCCTGGCCCGTGAACTGGGTCTTGAGCTGGCCGCTGTACGGGGCAGCGGTCCCAATGGCCGTATCCGCGTGCAGGACGTCGCGGAGCACGCGCAGCAGCCACCAGAGCAGCAGGCCCCAAGGCAACAGGTAGTGGGGGAGGCCAGCGGGCCGTCACACAACATGCCCTCACAGCCACAAGCCGCAAAAGCTGCCGCACCTGCGGGCCATCTGCCTGCCCCGGTCCAGTACCGCACCCCCAAAGGCTATGAGCACCTTGAGGACCGCCTGCCCCTGCGTGGAATGCGCCGGGCGATCAGCAACCAGATGTTTGCCAGCCACCTGTACACCGTGCGAACCCTGACCGTCGATGAAGTCAACATGACCCGCCTAGTCGAGTTCCGTAACCGCGTCAAAGCTGAGGCCAAAGCCGCCGACGTGAAACTGTCCTATCTGCCTTTTATTTTCAAGGCGGTGGCCGCGGCCCTCAAAAAATACCCGAGCCTGAACACCAGTTTTGACGAGGCCACGCAGGAAATCGTGCAAAAGCGCTACTACAACATGGGGATGGCAGTAGCGACGGAAGCTGGGCTGACTGTTCCTGTGATCCGGGACGTGAACCACAAGAGCATCTTCGAGCTGGCCCGCGAAGTGGTCGATCTGGCCGGACGCGCCAATGATGGCAAACTGCACCCCGACGAACTGGCCGGAAGCACCTTTAGCATCACTAACATCGGCACCATAGGAGCGCTGTTTAGCTTTCCGATTATCAATGTGCCCGACGCGGCCATTCTGGGAATCCACAGCATCATCAAGCGCCCCATCGTCGATCAGGACGACAACATCGTGGTCGCGCACATGATGTACATCTCGCTCTCGTTCGACCACCGCCTGGTCGACGGGGCCGACGCGGCCCGCTTCTGCAAAGAAATAATCCGGCTCCTTGAAAATCCGGACCGCCTGATGCTCGAAGCGCTGTAATCGCCTGCTGGAGCTACAGGTCTACCGGTAAGGAGGGGGCAGGGGAGAGGCCCGCACGCCCCGGTTTGCTGCCTGGCTGCCTACCACCAGCCGCGCCGCTTGAAATAGTAGGCCAGCAGGGCGCCGACGGTCAGAAAGCTGGCCCACGCGAACGCGTACCCGTAGCGCCAGTGCAGTTCGGGCATCATCTGGTAGTTCATGCCCCACACGCCCGCCAGAAAGGTGAGCGGCAAAAAGATGATGCTGACGGCGGTAAGCGTCCGCATGACCTCATTCATGCGCTGACCTTGCAGGCTCAGTTGCAGGTCTAGCAGACTGGTCAGGTGTTCGCGCAGGGCCTCGAAACGGCTGGTGGCCCGCATGAAACTGTCTTGCACGTCCCGGTACCGCACCAGATCGGCAGCTGAACCGGTGCCGTGGCGGCCTAACAGGGCGGCGGCTTCACGGGCGTCGCTGGCAAGGCGGCGGGCCGGGCCGATCAGGTGCTTGAGGTCGAAGATTTCTCCGACGGAGCTGTGGCGCTGGGTACGGAAGACCGTTTCTTCCAGCTCGTCGACGCGGGCTTCCAGGGTGTCGGCCAGCATAAAAAAAGTATCGGCGGTGTGATCGAGCACCTCGTAGGTGATTTCCTGCGGTGTATTGACCATCTCACGCCCGACCATGTCCCAGACCTTGCCCAGCGCCAGGGTGCCGCCGACGCTGTGACTGATGACGGCGTCTTGGAATACGAAGAGACTGACTCGCTCCGTGAATTCCCGGTCATTCACCGGGTCGGCGTAACTGCGCACGGTAATAAAGGCGTGCTCGGGGTAGACCTCGGCACGCGACCAGTGTCCATATTCCAGGGCGTCTTCAAGGGCCAGCTGGTTGATCGCAAAGGCGCGGCACAGGGCGGCCAGTTCGTCGGGGGCCGGACTCTGCACGTCTATCCAGACATCGCTGGTCTGGCCGGTCCACGGCAGTTCGGCGCCGGTAGACAGGCGTTTGGCACGGATCATAACTGTCATGCTACGTGCTTTGCCGCCCGTCGGGGTCAGGATTGCGTATTCTGCCTGGTGTGAACTGGGTGTGGGTCATGCTGGGCGGGGCCATCGGAGCGGCCCTGCGCTACGGTACGGTGCTTTTGCTAACGCCGCAGGCCGCACGCGCCGGGTTTCCCGTGCATGTGCTGCTGATCAACGTGCTGGGTTCGTTCCTGCTGGGCCTGACGGTGGCCCTGGCTGGGCGCGGCGTGTGGCCGGAAGAGGCGCGGCTGGCCTTCGGTACAGGCGTTCTGGGGGCCTTTACGACCTTCAGCACGTTCAGTGTGGACCTGGACACCCTGCTGGCCCGTGGCGCTCCGGCGCTGGCCCTGGCCTACGCCGTGGGCAGCCTCAGCCTGGGAGTGGCGGCGGCGTTCGCTGGCCGGGCGCTGGGCACCAGGTGGTAAAGTCGGCGCATTAGCCTTCACTCGACCCTTTTTCGAGAATTCCTTTCTGAGGTTGACCAGAGCCATGCCCAGACGCCAGAAAACCGAAGCCCAGCGCCCCCCCGAGCAGTTTCTGGAACTCCCGGAGCTGCTGAACTATGTCGGGCAGGTGATTGCACGGGGCGTACCGGGCGCGGTGTGGGTACGGGCCGAGATCGCCTCGCTGACGGATAGGCGGCACCTGTACATGGAACTGATCGGGGACGGGGAAAGCGGCGAGGTCGCCAAATGCCGCGCGACGCTCTGGGCGCACGAGCGCTTTGCACTGGACGCCAAATTTCGCCGGGCGACGGGCGGAGCACTGAGCGCCGGGTTGAAGGTGCTGCTGTACTGCACCGCCGAATTTCACGAGCAGTACGGGTTTTCGCTGCATATTCTGGACATTGCCCCCGAATTTACGCTGGGCGACGCGGCCCTGCGGGTCGAGGCCATGCGTGAAACGCTGGTGCTGGAAGGCGTCTACGGACTCAACCGCCTTTTGCCTGCCCCTGAAGATTTCTCGCGCGTGGCAGTTATTGCCCCGCAGGAAGCGGCCGGACTGGGGGATTTTCGCCGGGAGGCCGACCGACTGGAGGCCGCCGGAATTGTGGAATTTATTTATCTGACCGCCACTTTCCAGGGGCGCGAGGCGGCGGGCAGTCTGAACCGGGCCATTGCCGCGGCCCGTGAGCAGCATGAGCAGACGCCGTTCGACGCGCTGGTGGTCATTCGCGGCGGCGGGGCGGCGACCGATCTGGCGTGGCTCAACGACCTGGACGTGGCGCGTGGACTGGCGACTTTTCCGGCCCCGGTCATCACCGGCCTGGGACATGCCCGCGACGATACCCTTCCCGACGAGGTGGCGAATATCCGCACCGATACCCCCAGCAAGGCGGTGGCCCTGATCGTGCACACGGTGGCGAGCGCGACTGCCCAGGCCCAGGAGGACGCCCGCATCATTTTTCAGCGTGGGGCACAAGTACTGGTCGAGGCCGATGCGGGAGCGGCCTGGATGCTGGACCGGATACGCGGCGCGGCGCAGCGGCAGGTCGAAGCCGCCAGCACCAGTGCAGACGCCCTGATGCGGCAGGCGCTGGGCCTGACGCCCGAGCGAACACTCAGGCGCGGTTACGCCCTGGTACGTGGCGCAACCGGTGAGGTGGTGACCGGCGCGGCACAGGGGAGACGTGAAAAGACCCTCAGACTGGAATTTGCAGACGGTGCCCTGGACGTGCAGGTGCTTTCACCGCAGCCACGGTAACGAACAGGCAGGGCAACCGCAAAGTCAGTTTAATTTGATGGGGTGACCGATTCACCGTTCCAGAAAGCTGATTTGCCAAGTCTCATTGCCTCGCTTGAGGCCGTCGAAGACCCGAGATTTCCCAGAGGAGTGAGGCATTTGCTGATTGACATCCTCGTCATCAGCGTTCTGGCGGTTATCTGTGGAGCAAACACGTTTGCCATCATTCATACCTTTGCTGTTCAGCGTGAGGGATGGCTCCGAAAGTATCTGGAATTGCCTTCGGGTATCCCGAGCCAGGATACGTTTGAGCGTATCTTTCAGGTGATAGATGCGGCTGCGTTCCAGAACGCATTTTTTGGATGGTTGATGCAGCTTCCCCGTAGTTCGCTCTCCGATGGAGAGCGGGAAATCAT
>JAGLBK010000139.1 GCA_018260275.1 Deinococcus sp. | reverse complement strand
CCTTGCGCGGGCTGCCGGACTCGACCAGACACATGCGGCAGGCCCCGACCGGCGAGAGGTACGGGTGAGCACAGAAATAGGGCACGTCGCCGCCCGCCGCGAACACGGCGTCGATGGCCGAAGTGCCCGCCGGGAGGTCGAGTTCGGTTCCGTCAACTGTCACTTTCATCTCCGCACCTCACGGCGGGCGATGATGGGTGATAGATGATGGATGATGGAGAAAACCCATTCAGCTCCATCTTTTTCCATCATCCATTTACCATCTACCATCATCCTCATCCGTCCCTCCAGCGCCGCGTCCCGGCCCCGATCAATTCGCCGCGCTCGGCGGCGTCGTATTCCTCGCGGAACAGCTTGATGCTGCTCAGCACCGGCCCCATGCAGGCGTCGGCCAGCGCACAGAAGCTGCGCCCGCCGATGTTGTCGGCCATGTCCAGAATCAGCTGCGTGTCGCCGGGCTGCCCGTGGCCGCGCCCCAGCTTTTCGTACATTTTGACCATCCAGCCCGAAATTCCTTCGCGGCAGGGCGTGCATTTTCCGCAGGACTCGTGCCCGTAGAAGCGCACCGCGTTCCAGGTGGTCTGCACGATGGACGCCGACGCCGGAATCAGCGTGACGCCCGCCGTGCCCAGGCTGCTGCCCGCCGCCGCCAGCGACTCGTAATCCATCGGCGTGCCGAGAACCTGATCGCTCCATTTCAGGAGCTGGCACGAAATCCCGCCGGGAATAATCGCCTTGATGCCTTCGGTGGGGCCGCCCGCCCAGTCGTAGACCAGTTCGCGCAGCGGCGTGCCCAGCGGCAGTTCGTACACGCCGGGACGCTTGACCGGCCCCGAAATCTGGAAGAGTTTCATGCCCCGGCTCTTCTCGGTGCCCATGCCCGCGTGCCAGTCGGCCCCGTAGTTCATGATGTGGGTCGCCGCGCAGAAGGTTTCGACGTTGTTGATGGTGGTCGGCAGCCCGTACAGCCCCGCCGCCGCCGGGAACGGGGGCTTGAGGCGCGGATTGGCCCGCAGACCCTCCAGCGAGTTCATCAGCGCGGTTTCCTCGCCGCAGATATACGCCCCGGCTCCCCGGTGTACCTGAAGGTCGAAGTCGAAGCCGCTGCCCAGAATATTTTTGCCCAGCAGCCCGTTCGCCCGCGCCTCGTGAATGGCGGCCCACAACCTCTCGGCGGCGTGAACATATTCGCCCCGGATGTAGATGTACCCCAGAGACGCCCGCATCGCGAAGCCCCCGATCAACATCCCCTCGATGAGCTGGTGTGGGTCCTCGGACATCAGGTAGCGGTCTTTGAAGGTGCCGGGTTCGGACTCGTCGGCGTTGCACAGCACGATGTGCTGCCTGCCGTCCTTGAGGGGCATGAACGACCACTTGAGGCCGGTGGCAAAGCCCGCGCCGCCGCGCCCGCGCAGGCCGGATTTCTTGATCTCGTCGATCACGGTGTCCGGCCCCATCGCCACCGCCCGTTTGAAGCCCATGTACCCGTCGTGGCGCAGGTAGTATTCCAGAGTGTGGCTGCCGCCTTGCCCGACGTGGGCGTACAACGTCGGCACAAAGCGGGGGTCTGTGCCGCTGACAATCGGCCTGCGCGGAGTCACTGGAGGGGCCGGAGCAGTCATTTCTTCACCTCTGAACCCGCTGGGGGCGGGGCGGGCAGGTCGGTGTCGGTCAGCCGCCGCAGGAACTCGACCGGGGCGCCTGCCGCCTGGCCGCTGTACGTCACCTGTAAGCCCGCCGAGTTGACCATTACCGGGATGGTGTTGTCGGGCGCGGGCTTTTGGTCGGCCCGCAACGCCGCCAGCAGGTGCCTACAGCGCTTGGGCGTCACGTTCTCGTAAAAGCCCTCGTCGCCCAGCTGAATCACGGGCGCGGTGCCGCAGCTGCCCAGGCACTCGACCTTTTGCACGCTGAACCGCCCGTCGGAGCTGACCTCGCCGGGCTGCACGTCCAGTTCGGACACCAGTTCGTCCCACAGTTCCTCGGCCCCGGCCAGCGCACACATCAGCGTGGCACAGACCTGAAGGTGATACTTACCGGTCGGCGTGGTGTGGTAGGTCGAGTAGAAGCTCATGACGCTGCGGACCTCGGTGGCGGTGGTGCCGCACAGGGCCGCGATCTCGTGCATGCGGTCTTCGGTCACGTAGCCCTCGGCGTCCTGCACCTCGCGCAGCAGCGGCATCAGCGCCGAGCGTTTGCCCTGCGGCGACCTGGGGTAGCGACTGAAAATGTCGTCTACGAGGGGTTGTTTATCTGCAAAGTAGCTCAAGAGTCGCCTCCAAGCGCGGCCAGATGTTGGAGTTGCCGAACGGTGTTCAGCGTCAGTACGGCCAGGAATGCAGCCAGCAGCGTGCCGGACACCAGCAAGGCAGGCCAGTGGCCGTAGAGCACGGTCCCGACGGCGCTCTGGTAGGCCAACCACACGGCCCCGCCGCCCAGCACGGCCAGGCCAGCCAGCAGGCTCACGGACAGATACCGTTTAACCCACGGCACCCGTTTGGTCTGAACTTTCATGACCGGGCTCAACAGCAGGGCCAGACAGGCGTTGCTGCCGACCAGCGCGAGCAGCAGCAGCCCGGAGATGTCCGGCGAGAAGTCAGTCGCCAAGCCAATCACACTGATCAGGCCATACAGCCCCAGGGCAGCCGCCAGCGCAGCCACCGTCATCCGGCTGGCCTGACCGGGCAGCGTCGAAAGCGTGACCATCACCGGTCCACATCCCCGAGCACCGGGTCGATGGTCGCCAGAATGGTAATCAGGTCGGCGAACTGTGCGCCCACACAGGCATATTCCAGCGCCTGCACGTTTACGAAACTGGGCGAGCGAATCTTGACGCGGTAGGGCATTGAGCCGCCGTCACTGACAACGTAGTACCCGACCTCGCCCCGGCAGGTTTCAACCGGCACGTAGACCTCGCCCAGCGGCGGGTGAAACCCTTCGGTGACCAGCTTGAAATGGTGGATGACTGCCTCCATGCTGGTTTCCAGCTCCGGGCGCGGCGGCAGACTGATTTTGCGGTTGGGGTCCTTGACCGGGCCGGGGCGCAGGCGGGCAAGCGCCTGACGGATGATTTTGATGCTCTGCTCGATTTCCAGAATGCGGATGCGGAAGCGGTCGAGGCAGTCGCCCTTCTGGGTCGTGATGACCTCGAAGTCGTAGTTCTCGTAGCCGCTGTAAGGGTTGTTCTTGCGGTGGTCGAGCGGCACGCCGGACGCCCGCAGGTTCGGCCCGGTCAGGCCCAGGTCGATGGCTTCCTCCGCCGAAATGATGCCGATGTCGGTGGCACGGTCCAGAAAGATCGGGTTCTGGCCGAACAGGTTCAGGTATTCCTGAATGCCGCGTTCCTGCTGGTCACAGAAGCGGGCGACCATCTGCTCCCAGCCGTCGGGCGCGTCCTTGCTGAGGCCGCCCACCCGGAAGTAACCCTGGTTCATGCGGTAGCCCGAAATCGCCTCGAAGATGTCCTGGCAGCTTTCCTTTTCGCGGAAGGTGTAGAACAGCGGCGTCAGCGCCCCGAGGTCAAGCAGCCCGGTGCCCACGAAGACGAGGTGGCTGTGAATCCGCCCCAGCTCGTGCAGGATGACCCGGATAACCTGCGCCCGCTCGGGTACCTGTGCCCCCAGCAGTTTCTCGACGCCCAGCACCCAGGCCAGCTCGTGTCCGAAGCTGTGCAGGTAATCGGTGCGCGGCGCGTAGGTCACGCCCTGCTGGTAGGTGCGGTGCTCGAAGGTCTTCTCGAAACCGGTGTGCAGGTAGCCCATATGCACGACCACGCGGCTGACCCGCTCGCCGTCCATATCGACCACCAGACGTAGAACGCCGTGCGTGCTGGGGTGCTGCGGCCCCACGTTCAGCGACAGCATTTCGGTGTGCAGCAGCGCCCCTTCGGTGGGTTTCTCGGTGCTGGCGGTCTGCCTGGGGCCAGGAGTCTGGGGAAGGGTGGTCATGGGGTGGCCTCCTGGGAGCCGAAGGCGGTGCGCGGTACGCGGTGCGCGGTCAACCAGTCAAACCGCGTACCCCATCCCGCGTACCGCGTACTGGCGCAGCCCTTCACTTAGGCCCTCCTTCCGGCATCACAGGCGGCACCATGTCGCGCACGCTGCCCCGGCGCAGGCTGCCGCGCCAGCCGGTCAGGCCGCCGTCCTGCCCACTGAGGCCCGCGCGGAACGCCGCCGGGTCGAGGAAACGGCCTTCGCGGAACAGGGTCGGACTCTCACCGATCGGAAAATCCTTTCGGAGTGGGTGCCCTTCGAGGTCGTCAGGCGTCAGAATCTTGCGGAGGTCGGGGTGGTCGGTAAATTCGACACCGATCAGGTCGTACACCTCGCGTTCCAGGTAGTGCGCCGCCCGCCAGACCGGGCTGAGGCTGTCGAGCGGCTGCCCGTCGTCCAGCCAGACCCGCAGAAAAATGCGGCGGTGGTCGTAAGGGTGATAAATGTTGTGCAGCACGGCAAATCGCTTAGGCCGGGGCTGCGGGTAGCTCAGGTAGTCGATGCCGACCGAGTCCATGAGCATGAAGCCGCGTGACTTGAGGTGCAGCGCCACATGCCGCAGCTCGCCCGGTTCGACCACGGCGGTGGGTTCGCTCAGGCTTCCGGCAAAGGGGTCGGGGGTCAGCCGCAGTTCCTGCATCAGCGGAGTGACGTCCCGGCTGGCATCCTGACGCGGCGTCAGCGGGTCCATGCGTCCACCATCGGCAGCTGGTGCCCCAGTTCGTCGAAGGCCTCGCCGCGCACTTTTTTCTGAAGCTGCATCAGGGCGAACAGCAGGGCTTCCGGGCGGGGCGGGCAGCCGGGCACGAAAATGTCCACCGGCACCACGCTATCCACGTTCTGCACCACCGCGTAGTTGTTGAACATGCCCCCCGAACTGGCGCACGCCCCCATGCTGATGACCCATTTGGGGTCGGGCATCTGGTCGTACACGCGGCGCAGCACCGGGGCCATCTTTTTGCTGAGGCGTCCGGCGACGATCATCACGTCGGCCTGCCGCGGAGAAGCGCGGAACACCTCGCTGCCGAAGCGGGCCATGTCGTTGCGGGCGTTGGTGGACTGCATCATCTCGATGGCGCAGCACGCCAGCCCGAACGTCGCGGGCCACATGCTGTTGCTGCGGCCCCAGGCCACCAGCTTTTCGAGACTGGTAAACAGCACGCCCTCAGATTCCAGCTCCTGCCAGTCCTTCTCGAACAGTTCCTTCAGGGGCACGGGGGCACCTCCGGGCGGTTTCGGGTAGCTCCAGAGTCGGGGGCGGCCCCTTGCCTCTGTTGACTAAATAACGTAGGAGTACTTGCTCTTAGGTCCACTCCACCACGCCCTTTTTAAGAATGTAGAAGTACCCCACCAGCAGCAGCAGCACGAAGGTCAGCGCCTCGAAGAAGGCGAATTTGGGCAACTGCTGGTAGGCGGCGGCCAGCGGATAGAAAAAGGCCGTTTCGATGTCGAACACGATAAACAACATGGCGACCAGGTAAAAATGCACCGGAAAGCGCTGGCTGGTGCCGACGCCACCGTGCTCGGGATCGTTGCCCGATTCGTAAGGCATCAGCTTGGCGCGGCTGCCCTTCTTGGGGCCGAGCAAGGCACTGGCAATCACGGCGATAATGCCGATTCCCAGCGAAGCGAGCAGCATGATCACAAAATTGGCGTATTCGATGAGATCCTCCCCCGTCCGGCTTCAGATGGCTTGACTCCAGAACACAGCTCGTGAAAAAGCGCACTAGAATATGCAAAAAAAGAGATTTCTTCCGGACTGCTTCAGGTTTTAGGTGTACGTTCATGTTCTAGCACGAACCGGCGTTTTGGGTGTCCAGCGGTAGCTTCACTACCAGCAAGGAAGCGCGGGAGGGCAACAACAGTGACTGGGCCGCTCCCCTGACAGGAACGGCCCAGCTCATAAGGCGTCGGCAGGAGGTTCGGACTTACCGGCTCAGGCTTGCCAGCGTCGTTTGCGCCCCGACCACCCGCTGCCCGACTTCGACCTCAGGCCGCCAGTCGGCGCTCAGGTGAACCATGACCAGCCCGCCTTCCGGCAGGAACGTGGCCTTGTTGCCCGCCCGCACCGTGTCGCCCTCATGCAGGTACGTGGTCGCCTGAAGGGTGCGGTTCAGAGCAATGTGTGTAACCGTGACCCGGCCCGCCTCGCCGCTCAGGGTGTACGAATAGCGCTCGTTGCTGGCGACGGCCTCACTGGGCAGCAAGTCGGGCAGCAGGTCGGGCACCTGCCCGGCCAGCAGCGGCAGCAGCTGTTTCAGACCGGGAGCACGGCGTTCAGCACTCTGATCCTCGGCGGCGCGGTGGCCGGTCTGTTCGACCTCTCCCCCGGTCGGCAGGTAGGTGTAATGCACGTCCAGTGGCCCCACCACCACGCCCACCAGCCAGCCCTCGTGCAGCGGCGCGGGGGTCGCGGCCAGTTGCGCCAGTGGCCGGTCATACCCTGCCACCGTGCCCAGGTCGATGCGGCGTATAAAAGACACTACGCCGTCCGCCGGACTGAGCAACTGGCCCGGGCCCGGCTGCTGCACCGGCAAGCGCACCGGATCGCGGAAGCGGTACACCGAGCGGAGATACACCACGGCCCCGGCAGACAGGGCGCTGAGCAGCAGGACACGGCGGGGCAGACGCATAGCTCAGTTTAGAGCAGCGGGCCACCCCACGACCCACACGCAAAAGGGCCTGCCCGAACCTGTCGGCAGACCCCCCAGAAAAAAGCTTGTGCAACAGGCCTAAACGCTCAGTTAGACACCAGAATATCCACGCTGCTCAGCACATCGGCCTGTGCGCCGGGCATTGGCTGCTCGCCGCCCATACCGCTCTGGGAGGTCTTGGTCAGGCTGTTGAGTACGCTCATGCCATCCACGACCTTGCCGAACACGGTGTACTGCCCGCTCAGGTAATCAGCGGGGGCCAGCGTGATAAAAAACTGGCTGCCCTGCGAGTCCAGGCTGCTGCTGCGGGCCATCCCCAGCACCCCCGCGCTGCCGAAGCCCAGGCCGTTGCTGGTCTCGGCGCTGAAACTATAGCCGGGGCCGCCCATGCCCCAGGCGGCCCGCTGGCTCAGGTCACTGCTCTGCGGGTCGCCGCCCTGGGCCATAAAGCCGTCGATCACGCGGTGAAAGCGGGTGCCGT
>JAGLBK010000138.1 GCA_018260275.1 Deinococcus sp. | reverse complement strand
CCCGCCGCGCCGCGCAGCTTGACCAGCTCATCGATCATTTGCCGGTTTGGCTTGACGAATTTCCCCGACGCCTCGGCCACCTTGTCCTCAGCACTCGCTAGCAACTCGTGCGAGTAGGATGCCGCGTCAGCTGCGGGTACCAACCCCTTGAGTGCAGTAATGCTGTCGCGGAGGTTGCCGCCCAGTTCGGTATTCCCAGCGGCGTCAGCAGCCTTCGCCATCCGTTCGAGCGCTGGGACGGCCTCGAAGGCTTGCTTGGCAAAGTCTTTGCCAGTAATCTCGCCGTTCTGGAAGCTGACGACAAGGGCGTCTACTTTGTCCACAGCGGAGTTGGCTGCGGTTTCCAGAGCCGTGATCGGCACGTCTATGTCGGCTGCGCTGGTGACGCTGGTCTTGAGCCGTTCGAGCTGATCGCGGAGTTTGCCCAGCTGCTCGGCAGTGATTCCCCCGTGCTCACCAGCATTCTCGATCATGTCCACGAACGGCTTGAGTGCCGCCGCGTCCTGTACCGTTTCCAGGCTCAGGCCGCCCAGCATCTTGCCCAGGTTGTCGAACGTCTCTTTCTGGGCCTTACCCACGGGGTCGGGCCGGAAGGCGCCTTCCCCAACTGGATTGGCCTGCTGCTCGCGCAGCGCCGCGTCCGAATCTTCGATGCCTCTGGCGAGTGCCCCAGCTGTGTCTGCCGCTTCGCTCAGCACCGTTTTCAGGTGGGTGAGCTGCTCAGCTGTCACGCCGCCCGACCTGCCCAGGTTCTCCAGCATGTCGGCGTACAGCCCCATGAGCATGGTGTCTTTGGTGGTTTCGTCGCCCAAGTTCTGGAAGGTGGTCAGCAAGTCGTTGTAAAGCGCCTTCTGGGTATCGCCCTGCTGGTCAGGCCGGAAGGTGCCCTCTCCTACGGGCGTTGCCAGCACCTCGCGCAGCGCCGCGTCGGAGTCCTCGATGCCCTGCGCCATCTGGCGGGCGGCGCTTTCGGTTCCCGCCAGCACGCCTTGCAGAATCTTGAGCTGCTCGGCGCTTATGCCGCCCGACTGCGCCGTGTTCTGGAGCATCTTGTCGAGCACTTCCAGGGCATGGGCGTCACCCGCCACGGCGTCGTCCAGGTTGGTAAGGCTGTCGTAGAGATAGCTGAATTCCTTCTTCTGACGCTGGTCGAGGCTGAGCGGTGCCGGGCGATTGGTGCGTTCGCCCACAGGGTTGTTCTTGAGATCAGCCAGCGCGGCATTGCTGTCCACGATGCCCTGCGCCAGTTCAGCCGCGACGCTCTGGGCCGCTGTAGCGGCCTTGCCGCTGGCGTCCTTGATCGTCTGGGCTGACTCCGTGGCCGCTTTGCCGATGGCCGCGTAGTACGCCTTGTAGGCGTTGGTGTTTTCGGTGCGCCAGGCCGATTCAATCTCGCTCAAGCGAGCAGCCCGCTTTGCGGCGTCCGGGATAGTGTCACGGGCAGATTTCTCCTGCTCAGCTTTCCAGGCGTCATTGGCCGATTTGCGGGCCTGGAGCACGGCCAGGGCTTCCTGTTCGGCAGCGGCCCGAATTTTGGGCGCGAACTGCTGCTGCACGGCCAGCTGGGCTGCCAGATCGTCACCCGCCGATCTCAAGGCGGCGTCGCGGGCAGTCGTCAGGCCCTCCCCCACCAGGCGGGCCGTTTCCTGAGCACTGGCCCGCTGTTTGGAGGCGAGTTCGCGGCCCTGCCGCTCAGCGGCTTCCGCGTTTTGCTTGGCCTGCTGCTGAGCAGACTGGGAGGCTTGCCGCAGCAGGTCGGCCTGCTCGCGCTGGGCAGCCAGGTTGGCATTTTTCTCGGCGGTGCGGTTTTCCCCCTTGCGACGGGCAATTTCGGCTTCACGCTCTTGGCTGGTGAGGGCCTTGGCCTCTTCACTTTTGGCCCAGGCATCCACGCCAGCGTCGGCCTGGCGGCGCTCCTCGGCGTGGAGGGCATAGGAGGCCGACAGGATTTTGCCCGTACTGGCCTTGTAGATTCCTACTTTCTGGTCAGAGGTCAGGCCATAGGCGTTCAGTTCGTTGGCCTGGAGGCGCTTGGCTTCATCCAGGCTGGTTTGAGCGGCCTTCACATTGCCCTGACCAACGGCCTGGGCAACATTTTGGAGGGCTGTCTGACGCTCTTTCGCGGCCTTTGTGCTTTCTTGGTCGGCCTTTTCCTGAATCTGGAGGCGACGCCCCATTTCCTGCAACATCGCCTGGCGCACGGGGTCGGCATTCCAGAATTTGAGGTCGTTCTGGAGCCGGATGTGCTGCTGCTCGGTCAGCTTGCCGTCGGCATCCTGGGATTCGCGAAGCGCCAGGTCGCGAAGCGCTGCTTGGTTGGCGACCCACTGAGCATAAGTGTAAGTGGCGTCCTTGACCCCTTTTTCATGAGTCTTAAGCGCGTTGCTGGCCGAGATGATGACCTGATCGGCCTTGCCGTACTCGGCGCTGCCTACCTTCAGCGTGACTTGGAGGGCTTCGGCCTTCGAGCGCACTGCCTCGACGCTCTTGTGATACTCGTCAATATCAATTTTGCCGCTTTTGTATTCGGCGGCCAGGTGCTTGAGTTCGCCAGAGAGTGCCGTCAGAGCGGCTTTGGCCGTATCAGTAGCCGATTTGGTGCCAGCGCCGGGGAATACAGAGTCAATCGTAGCTACAGTTTTTGGCTGATTGACAATGGCCTGCTGCGCCTCAGCCGTCTCGCCAATTGGCACAAACTTGATGTTCTTGGGGTCAATGATCTTGCCGTCAGGCGTGTACGCCATCATGTGGATGTGTGCGTTGCCAGGGCCTAAGTCTTTATGGGCGAGACTCCCTGTTTGCCCCACTGCGCCGATAACCTGGCCCTGCTTGACCAGCAACTTGCCCCCTGCCTTGGCAATCGCATCTTCCAATCCGGCGGCGTAATGATCAAGGTGCCCCAGCAAGAGCTTTTGCCCCTGCGCGTCAATGAGTTCAATGATATGGCCGGTGGTTTTGCTCCAGCGGGTTGAAATCATGCCCGCGAAGGGAGCCGCGACGTCGGTGCCAGTAGGGGCGAAAATGTCCTCGCCATTGTGAATCTGATTGCCGAAATAGGTGTGCCCAAATGGCGTACCAGTTCGGTCACCTCCTAGACCCATGAGGCGCTGCAATTCGGCCAAGCTGGTCACAGGGCCGGATGATTTTGGCGTCAGCACACTGGGGCTGTTGATCCCCGCCACAGGCCCGTACACCCCATTCAACGCCCTGGCAGCCTGCGCCTCCTTCCGCATCTCCAGTGCCATCTGTGAGGTTTTATTGGCTGCGGCAGCAAAGGCGGGCTTGAGCAGGTCGGGCATGACGTCCACCGCCCTGAGCAGCGCGTTGGAGATGACCAGCATGATGTGGCTGCCCAAGCCGTTAAACTCGGCCCTGAAGCCGTCCACCATTCGCCGCCCCAGGGTGGTTACTGCGCCCTTCAGCGTGTTCCAGCCTTTATCAATCGCATCATTGATGCCGAGCAGTGCTGTGCCAATCGTGCTTCTCAGATCGGTCCAAGCCTTGCCCCAGTCGCCCCTGAGCACATCGCCAAAGGTCTTAAACACGCCTGAGATAAAGTTGATGGCCGTCTTCACACCGTCCATCACGAAGTCCAAGACAGGTTTGACCACGGGCCAGACGGCCTGGAACGCGGGAATGACGTACTCATTCACTACCCGCCCCAGGAACTGGAACGCATCCCGCACGGTGCTGGCGACCTGCTGCACGAGGCCGCCCAGGCTTTGCATGATGGGCTGGACGTGAGGCTGGATGGCCGTAAAAACGGGCAGCA
The DNA here is from genome assembly GCA_018260275.1 of Deinococcus sp. Lineage (GTDB taxonomy): Bacteria > Deinococcota > Deinococci > Deinococcales > Deinococcaceae > Deinococcus. The sequence continues at coordinate 3,420 of JAGLBK010000138.1, read as the reverse complement.
GAACGTCCTGAATCACGTGCTGAATGGTGCTGACCGCAGAGCGGATCGTTTCGCCCACGGTGCGGAAGACGGGTGTCAGAGCGGTCTGAACCGTGCCCGCAATCCCGCGCAGGGTGTCTATCAGCGGCGCGGCTTGCCCTTTGGCCTGCTCGAACCCGGCCTTCACATCGGTCAGCGTCACACCCATGTTTTTGAGGACCAGCACGATGCCAGCGCCCGCCAGTGCGAACGGAATCAGCGGGGCCGCAAACGACCACGCGGCGGCGGCCCCGGCGACCAGCGCAGGCAGCAGCATGGCGGTAATTGCGCCGCCTACGGCAGCAATAGCCATGCTGTTGTCACTGGCCCACTGCTTCAGGTCCAATTGCTTGAGCATCTTGGGGAAGCTGCTCAGGAAATCGTTGACGCCGCCCAATTTGCCCTTCAGGTCGAGCGCGTCAATGATCGCCTGACCGACAGCGGCCCCGCTCTGCTTGAGCAGGTCAGTGGTGTTGCTCCACATCCCCAGCAGCGTCTTAGACATTTTGTCCATGCCGCCGCCGAATTTATTTTCCATCCCGTTCAACAGAGCCGGGATGGCTTCCGCCGCCGAAATCATACCGGCCTCGGACCGCTTCATGGCCTCTGGGATGGTGATGCCCAACTTGTCGGCCAGCATCTGCCAGGCGGGGATGCCGCGCTCGGCCAACTGGTTCATTTCCTGCGCCATGACCTTGCCCTTGGCCTGCATCTGCCCCAGGGCAAGGGTCACGCCGTCCAGCACCTCCTTGTTACCGCCCAGCGCCCCGACAGCGTCCCCTACGGCGGTCATCATCGGCAGAATCTGTTGTGAGGTGAAGCCGAATGCCAGCAGGCGCTTGGCGCTGTCTTGAATGCCAGCCAACTCAAAGGGCGTGTGGGCGGCAAAGTTGACCAGGTCGGCGTAGAAGGATTTGGCCTTTTCCGCGCTGCCCAGCAGCGTCGTAAACGCCGTGGTCGCCATTTCAGCTTCCCCGGCCAGTTTGATAACGCCAACGCCAGCAGCACCGGCAGCCATCCCTAACCCCGCCAGGATGCCCATGAACGTCTGGCTGCTCGCAGTGGCCCCGTTGTTAAACGCCCGGCCAAATGCGGTCCCCGCCGCTTGTCCTGCCGCCCGTCCCACGTTTTCGCCTTCACGGACGTAGCGTCCTGTGCTGTCATCAAGGCAGGAATCCGGTTTGCCAAAGACGGACCCCGCCACGTTTCAGGGGCGGGGTCGGAATCGGTGTGAATTTTGGGCAGTTCAGTTCTTCACGCTGCTAGGTTAGCGGTGTTGGTCCCCTCGTCGTGGGGACACGTCCCGGCGCGATTATTCGGGGCATGTGGGGCTGGGCAGAGTGTACCCCGGCAACGCCCGGCTCCCCCCACCGTCCCGGCTCAGGCTGGTTGCCAGCGCGGTCTGGTATTTCACGACTTCGCGGTCACTCAGCCCGTCCAGGCTGCGGCGCTGGGCAATTTCGGTCAGCTTCGCCAGCATGATGCGGGCCGCGATCTCGGGATTCTCCAGCAGGCTGCGCTCGGCAATCTGCGGGACACGGTGGGCGTGGTTGTGCCTGCTTAGGCCCGCCTTGCTGATGCTCAGACCCTGGCTGGCCGCCCACCCCACGATCTCGTCGTAGTTGGTGGCCTCGTCCAGCATTCGGTTGATGTCCAGCGCCAGCGGGGACGTGCAGATTTTGCACTTCTGGCTGAATATCACGCGGCCAGTCCGTAGGTAGATTTCGCCCTCAGACTGGGCGGGGGCTTCGGGGATGTACGCGCCCGTCTTGCGGATTTGGGGGAGGACTTCTGAGGCCACCCAGTCCGCGAACGCTTCCGCCTGGGGCTTGTTGCTCCGAAAGGCCAGCTTGTACACGGCGGCCTCGCTGATGATGGTGACTTCTTTGGTGCCTGTGGACGTGTCAGCCTTACTGACACCTTTCCAGTCATCCCGCATCTGGCGCAGGTTTTCCCGAATGTTGGCAATGCCCAGCACCCGCGCCACGTCTGCGGCCACAAACCAGGGTTCACCGTCCACCAGTTCGACCCGCACGGGCAGGTCGTTGTACTCGAACAGCTCAGGCCGGGGCATCACAGCTCACCCAGCGTCAGGCGGGAGTCGGTGAAGCCCATCAGGTAGGCAGTTTCCACGGCGTCCTGAATCTGGCTGTACAGGGCCACGTCTGCCTCCAGGGGCAGGGCGGGCAGTTCCAGAGTGGTCAGCACTTGGGCCACGCGGTTGCGCCGGAAGCTCTCCAGTAGGGTCAGGTCGCCGTCCAGCGACGTGTTGGCGGCCTCTTGCGGACAGGGAATGGGGAAGTTATCCTTCATGTGTTCTACCTCATGTAGGGGGAAATGACCGGGTGCCAGCCCGGTTGTTTTCTTTTGTGCTTCTAGCCGACGTTTTAGTCCATTGACCTCCAAAAAGAGAAGCTCCACGTCTCGGCGCGGTGCTTGCTTAGGGCAGGGTGCGAGACGTGGAGCAATGGAAGTTTACAGGTGCAATCGGCGTTTGTAAAACGCAAAATGCACCGCGCGAACGACGTCTACACGTCATCCACCCTAACCCTAAGCCCCTGCACGGTATGCCATGCGGGGGTCAGAGTCAAGAGGGTTTGCAAAGAATTATTTGTCAATGGGCAGCTATGGGGTCTTTGGGTCACCCAGGTATGACTTGCTCAGGTCGTCGGCGGTGTATTCCCGCTGCTCTACGCCCCGCCCTCGCGTAAAGGTGAGTTTCAGCTTCGTGGTCTTGGCGTCCAAGTTGCCCAGCTTGAAGTAGTAGGCGTTCCGTCCAACCCACTTGCAGCCTGAGCTGGTGCATGAGGGTTTCCAGTAATCGAGGCTACCCTTTAAGGAGGCGCTTAGGGGTTGAAATCGCGCTATTTCCCTGCCTTGAGAGTCTATCGCGGTGAGGATCGCATTCCAACTCTCCGCCTGCTTCCTCTCAGGAGCGTCACCAAAAACGTAAACGACAGTGGCCGCGCTCAGGGTCGAAACCTTTGGCTTATCTTCCAACTTTGACGCTCGTTTCCCGCAGACGTTGTAAACAGAACCAGCAGGCATTTGGAAATCAATAGGATTTACCAATGCATACATCTTTGCCATCGGGTCAGTCTTGACGTCTGTAAAACTGCGAGTATCACGCACATTCTTGCCTCCTGAAATCGCGTCATACGCAGTCTGCGCCGCCTCTTTTTCGGCGTCAGTTGTCATCGGCATAGACTCAATTCTGTAGCCGTCATTACAGGCAGCCGAAAGCACCTTGTCAGAAGTGCTAAAAATCTCTGGCAGTGTCGCCGCCCCCGCCGTTCCCACAAGCGTCAGCATCCCAATCATCAGTCGTTTTTTCATGACCCCTACAGCCTACCAGCCAAAGCGAAAGCCCCCGCCGGGGGGGGCGGGAGTCAGAAGTCAGGA
>JAGLBK010000137.1 GCA_018260275.1 Deinococcus sp. | reverse complement strand
GCAACTCAAATACCATGACCTTCAGGAGCGTCATTTCGAGACCAAGGAGGATTTGCGGCGTGCTGTCGGCGGTGCGAACTGGGGAATGGCGATATAACGATTTCTTCACCCGGCAGCTACTTAACCGTTGCAGACGTTGCAAATGGGAACTGTACCCAGTCTCTTAAGTTGGACAAAAACACTGCGCTTTTGTCGAATGCTCTAGGCTAAATCCATGATTTCTGTAAGTAAACTGCGTTCTACTTTACTGCCCGCACTGATAATCGGTGGCCTGAGCCTTCCGGGATCAGCTGAAGCTAAAAACTGGGCCAGCGACCCCAAAATCGCCGCACTCGTGGTCGCCAGTGCCAAAGGATTCACGGGGCAGCCCTGCGACAAGGACCTGCTTGCCAAAGTCGTGCCTGCGACGCCTACCAGCGGACCCGCTTACATTAAGCAGCTCGTCAGTATGACGCATGCCCCCAGTGCGGGATTCAAGGTCACCAAAGAAAAGATAACGGGGAACGAATACAAAGTGTACGGCACATCGGACAGCCGCCGTATCTATATGGACGCCTTTTATGCGCCAGCACAACAGACCGTCATCATCTACAACTGTACCTGGCAAAAATAACCCACGCACACGCCCTGGTCTCATCAAGCGTTGCTAGCCTGCAACGATGCGTCAGGTGCTTATTGCAGGTCTTCTGCTGTCCCTTCTCACGCCGGGCAGTCTGGCGGCCAGAACCGTAACTCCCCCGGCCAGTGTCCCAGCCACCAAAAACGGTAAAGCCTTTCTGGCCTCGGCGACCGTGCAGCGCCGCCTGACCCAACTGATCGGACGGGGCAACTTCGAGCTGCTGAGCAGCGACTTCAAACAGGTGGGCAACCTGCAGAACGACGCCCGGATCACCGCCTTCATCGGCTGTGAGGAAGGCGGCTGCGGAATCAACGACGCGCTGGTCATTTATGCACGCGACACCGACACTTTCCGGGTGCTGCTACACCGCGACGAGCGCCCCACGCAGTTTCAGGAACGCGGCAAAATCAGCGGCAGTCAGTACAACATGGCCCTGAAAAGCGCCATCATCAATTTTGGTCTCTGAGAAGCCTGCGCTGTGGCCCAGCACATCCCTCAGCGGGTGGCAACGACAACGAAACTCCAGGCCTTGGCTCCGGCGGGCAAGTCCAGTACTGGAAGAGCGGCGGCCCAGCGGCTGGCGAGCAGGGCCAGTGCAGGCTGCGCCGGGCTGGTCAACAGTTCCGCACCCAGAAAGCCCGGCTGAGACGGCAGTTCTTCCATCACAGCCAGCAATTGCCCGGCGGCCTCGGCGCCCCGGAGTTCCACATACCAGACCTGTGCCGACGGCACCCCTGCTGGCTGGACCTGTGCTGAAACCGGCATCAGTACAGGCCCAGCGGGTCTTTAGGATGCCAGCGCAGGTAGGTGCCGTAATGCAGGTGCGGCCCGGTGCTATGGCCCGTATTGCCCACACGCCCAACGCGCTGCCCCTGCTGGACCAGTTCGCCCGCCTTGACCAGATTCTGGCTTAGGTGGGCGTAGCGGGTAATCCAGCCGTCCGGGTGTTTCAGTACCACAGTCCAGCCCCAGCCACGCCTGGCATCGTTGCGTGATTCCAGTACCCGCCCACTGCGGGCCGCCAGCACAGGCGTGCCGATGGGCGCGACAATGTCTAGGCCATAGTGCATTCCCTCTTTACCGTCTAACTCGCGCTCACCGAATCCGCTGCTGACATAGTGGTACCCTGGCAGCGGCCAGCGCCAGCGCCCGGAATCAGGGACAGCCGGGCTAGGGGTATCGTCTTGTGCGGCACTGACCCGGATACTGGCCATGTGGAGCGTAGCCTGACCGCCCCCCAAACGGGTCAATCCCGCTGAGCGTTCCAGACCTGCCGCGACCACACGCGGCGGAATAGTGATGATGGCCCCGGCCCAGACACTCCTGTTGCCCCGGTATTCGGGATTGGCCCGCAGCAATTCCCCGGCGCTCATTCCGAAGCTGTGGGCAATGCTGGTAAGATTCTCACCGCTCCGAACATGGTACTTGCGGGCCGCCACCCGGCGGTTAGGAATGCTAATGACGCGGCCCACCTTAACCACACTGCTCTTCTTAAGCGAGGCATTGAGCGCCCTGATCTGCTGCACGCTGACCCCAGCCCGCTGCGCGATGCCGATGAGCGTGTCGCCATCTTGAACCCGGTAAGCCGTCGCGGCCTGAGCCGGACCCATTAGCAGCACCAACAGCAGCAAGGAAAGACGCATGGCAGCCATAGCATAAACCTTTCATGAAGCCCAGAGTGATGGGTCACCCCCCCGCGCGGGGGTACACGCTAGCCTAAGGCCGTGTCAGACGACGCCTCACCACGTTTTTATACCCCCCCATACGGATACCGGCGCCTGCGCCTGACCGTCGCCTGGGATGGCCGGGTCTACGCGGGCTGGCAGGCCCAGCGCAGTGTGCCCAGCGTGCAGGAAACCTTGCAGCTGGCCCTGCGGCGGCTCGCCCCAGATACCGGGTTTTACCCCGTGGCCGCCGGACGCACCGACGCCGGGGTTCACGCCGAGGCCATGGCGCTGCACTGGGACGTGCCCAGCAGCCTGCGGGTGCCCCCCGAGCGTCTGGCCCGCGCCCTGAACGCCCACCTACCGCCCAGCGTGGCTGTGCTGGAGGCCCGGCTGGCCCCGGAAAATTTTCACGCCCGTTTTTCGTGTACCGAGCGGCGCTACATTTACCGCCTGCTGACCGCGCCGCAGCGCCACCCACTCTGGGAGGGCCGGGCGCTGCATGTACCCCTAGAGCTTGATGCCCAGGCCATGAACGCTGCGGCCACGCTGCTGGTGGGCAGACACGATTTTGCCGCCTTTGCCACGCAAGAAGACCGCCAGACGGTGCGCGAGCTGCTGGGCCTGGAGGTCAGGCCGGGGCCGCTGATCTGGGAAATCCATGTGGCAGGCGAAAGTTTTTTGCGGCACATGGTGCGTGGGCTGGTCGGTACGCTGCTGCTGGTCGGGCAGCGCAGGCTGGAGCCACAGGCCACCCGGGACATCCTGCACTCGGGGCAACGGGCGCGGGCGGGCGCCAATGTCGCCGCGCACGGCCTTTATTTTGCCGGGGCCAGTTACGGGCTGCGCCAGAAGGCTGATGTGTCCCAGGCCCCGGGAGGCTAGCCTGAGGCCCAGATGCTGCTGACCCTGACCATGACGACCCCCGCGCCCGGGCCACACCAGGCCGCACCGACCTGGCCCGCCAGCGACCTGGGCTTCGTGCTGATGAAGCACCCGGAGCACCTGCTGGAAAAAACCCTGCCCTTCGGAAAGGCCAGCGTGTTTTACCCGGAAGCCTCGCCCGGACGCACCACCGCCGCGCTGCTGGTCGAGGTCGACCCGGTGGCCCTCTCGCGCAGTGCCAGACCCGGCGACGGCAGCCCGCTGGAGCCGTATGTCAACGACCGCCCCTACGCCGCCGGAAGTCTGCTGGCCGTAGCGCTGCGCGAGGTCTTCGGCACGGCCATGACGGGTCACAGCCGCGAACGACAGGACCTGGCCGACACCCCGGTGCCCCTGACCGCCCAGCTGAGCTGCGCCGCCTCGCGCGGGCCTGCCGGATTGCCGGAGCGCCTGTTCGGGCCGCTGGGGTACACAGTGGAGGCCACGCCCATTCCCCTCGATCCGCTGTACCCCGAATGGGGCGAGCGGCCCTACGTGCGCCTGACCCTCAGCGGCTGCGTGCGGGTGGCCGAACTGCTGCGCCACCTTTACGTGCTGCTGCCTGTGCTGGACGGCAAGAAGCACTATTACATCGGTGAAACGGAGGTCGATAAACTGCTGCGCCACGGCGAGGGCTGGCTGGAGGCCCACCCGGAGCGCGAGCTGATTACCCAGCGCTACCTGCGTTTCCGGGAACTGGTGCAGCAGGCGGACGAAAGTTTCAGTGGTCCGGCAGAGGAAGCCGGGGGCGCGCCGCTGGAAGCCAGACCCCGCCTGCACGACGAGCGGCTGGACACCGTGGCGCAGGCCCTGAAGGCCAGTGGCGCGGCCCGCGTGCTGGACCTGGGCTGCGGCGAGGGCCAACTGCTCCGCAGACTGCTGCTCACCGCACAGTTCCGCGAACTCGTGGGCCTGGACCTCAGTGCCCGGAGCCTGGAAAGAGCCGCCGCCCAGCTGAATCTGGCCGAGCGCCCCGAACTGCGGGAGCGGGTCAGGCTGCTGCACGGCAGTCTGAGTTACCCCGACTCGCGCCTCAGGGGCTTCGACGCGGCGGCGCTGGTCGAGGTGATCGAGCACCTGGAACCGCACCGGCTGGAAGCCCTGGCCGAAAATGTCTTTGGCTTCGCCCGGCCCCGAACCGTGATTCTGACCACCCCCAATGCCGAGTACAACGCTGCTTTTAACAACCCGCTGGAACTGCGGCACGCCGACCACCGCTTCGAGTGGACGCGGGCCGAGTTCCGCGCGTGGACACAGACCACCGCCGAGCGCTACGGCTACAGCGTGGACTGTACTGGCGTGGGCGACATACATCCGGCCTTTGGGCCGATCACGCAGATGGCGGTGTTTACCCTGGCCGGGCCGACAGACAGAGCTACAGCCTCAGGCGCATGACCCCATACCCCAGCGACCACACCAGCGCAACCTGGACACGCCGACCTTGACCGGCCAGAGCTGAAACATGGCGCTTTTTTGCAGGACCAGTTGTGCCACTATGACCCTCATGTTCCAGGCGCTCAGCACCGTCCTTCTGCCCGTCATGCTGGTCGCTGGCCTGGGGGCGCTGCTGTCCTCCCGGTTTCCCATCGACCAGTTGACGGTTTCGCGCATCACGCTTTATCTGCTGTCGCCCGCGCTGGTGCTGGACGTTCTGCTCAAGACCCCGGTCAAGGCCGCCGAGGCGCTGCACCTGGGCGCGGCGTACCTGCTAACGGTTCTGGGCTGCCTGCTGCTGGGGTATCTGGTGGGCTGGGGCCGCCCCGACGCCGAAAAACGGAGTCTCAGCGCGGGAGTGGGCATCTGGAACAGTGGCAACATGGGGCTGCCGATTGCCCTGTTCACCTTCGGTCAGGCGGGCTTCGAGCGGGCCACGGTGCTGTTTCTGGCGTCTTTTGTGGGCATGTATGTGTTCGGCCCAGCGGTTTACAGCCTGGGCAAACGCGGCGCAGACCCACTCGAAGCGCTTAGAGGCATGTTCCGGCTTCCGGCGCTGTGGGTCGCGCTGCTGGGCATTTTGCTGCGGGCGCTGCACATCACGCTGCCGGAGGGCCTGACCAAAGGGGTCGCGCTGCTCTCGCAGGCCACCCTGCCGATGGTGCTGCTGGCGCTGGGGCTGCAACTCGGGGCGGGCGGCTGGCCCCGCGTGACGGCGCGGCTGTGGCTGGCGACCGCCGCGCGGCTGATCGGCGGGCCGCTGATCGCCTTCGCCATAGGCCGGGTGCTGGGATTGAACACGCTGAACCTTCAGGTGCTGGTGCTCTCGGCCAGCATGCCCACGGCGGTCAATGCCCTGCTCATTGCCCGCGAATACGGCGCGGATACCGACACGGTGGCGGCGGTGGCGACTCTCAGTACGCTGGACAGCATCCTGACCATTGCCGGGGTGGTCACGCTGCTGCCCCGGCTGCACTGATCCTCGGGGCGCCTATAGCTTTCCTGGGAAAGTCATCCACCGGGATTTCGCTGTATAGACCGTCAAAATTTACCCGGTCGCCCCCTCTGCTACGCAGCTTTGCAAGTCCCACAAGGGGCGAGGGTCAGAAAACCACGTCGCCGTCTAACGCGTTTTTGCCCTTAGACCCTTCGACTCTTTGACCCTTAGACCGGCCTCCCTGTGACTTTCACCGGAGGTCCACTGATCTTTCCGGCGATTGCTCTAACGTGCAGCGCATGACCCCGCCTGCTGGCCCCAGAATCGACGCCCGCTCCATGACCGCCATCGTGTTCACGCTGGTGCTGTGGGCCTCGGCCTTCGCGGGTATCCGGGCGGGGCTGGCGGCGTTCGGGCCGGGGCCGCTGGCGCTCTACCGCTTTCTGGTCGCCAGTCTGGTGCTGGGAATGTACGCGCTGGCCGCCCGCATTCCAGTGCCGCCGCTGGCCGACCTGCTGCGAATCCTGGGCCTCAGCTTTCTGGGCATCACCGTCTACCATGTCTGCCTCAATTACGGCGAGGTCAGCGTTCCGGCGGGCACGGCCAGTCTGCTGATCGCCTCGGGGTCGGTCATGACCGCCATCATCGCCACGCGCTTTGCGGGCGAGCGGCTGACCGCGCTGGGGTGGCTGGGCACCTTCATTTCGCTTTCGGGCGTGCTGCTGATCGTGCTGGGCAGCGGCCAGGGGCTTTCGTTCACGCACGGGGCGCTGCTGATTCTGGTCTCGGCGCTGGCGACCAGCCTCTATTTCGTGTTTCAGAAGCCGCTGCTCCGGCGCATGAACCCGCTGCACTTCACGGTCTGGAGCCTGCTGCTGGGAACAGTGCCTCTGCTGTTTTTTTTACCCGGCCTGCTGCGTGAACTGCCTGTCGCGCCGCCTTCCGCGCACCTGGCCGCCATTTACCTGGGGATTTTTCCCAGTGCGCTGGCCTATCTGGCGTGGTCGTTCGCGCTCTCGCGGGTTCCGGCCAGCGTGACCACGTCGTTTCTGTACGTCAATCCGGTCAACGCCATTCTGATCGGCTGGCTGTGGCTGCGCGAGGTCCCCACGCCGATCAGTCTGGTGGGCGGGGTCATCGCCGTCGCGGGGGTGGTCGTCCTCAATACGCTGGGTCGTCCCCGGAATTGACAGCTCTCGGGGTGAGGGGCCAGAATCCCTGTCTCTAGAAACTCTGCCTCTGGAAACCCTGCCTCTGGAAACCCTGCGCCCAGCCCGGCTCTGCGATACTGCGGGGCGATGTCGCTCCCCGCCGGTGCTCCGCCGCCTACCGCTTTACCTACTGATATGCCAGCTGTTCCCACCATCCGGCTCCAGGGCGTCACCGCGCGGCTGGGCGGCGAAACGATTCTGGATGAGGTCAGTCTGGAGGTGCAGCGCGGCGAATTTCTGGCCCTGATCGGCCCGAGCGGCGGCGGCAAAAGCACGCTGCTGCGGGTCATCGCGGGGCTGCTGAAGCCTCAGGCTGGACAGGTGCAGGTGTCGTCGAGTCCGGCGCTGGTGTTTCAGGATTACCGTCTGCTGCCCTGGCGCACGGCGCTGCGAAACGTGCAACTGCC
>JAGLBK010000136.1 GCA_018260275.1 Deinococcus sp. | reverse complement strand
GATGAAGCGCGGCACGCCCCCCACACTTTTGAAGGCGCGGACGGGGCTGTTGACCCCGCCGGGCGTCACGGCTTTGGCGCGGGCGAACAGGGCTTCGGATTGAGCAGTGTTGGAAGGGACCGTCATGATGACAGGCTAACGGATGGGCAGGTCAGGGAGGACCAGACCGGAAGACTCAGACAGGCTGCACTTGAATCAACCAGGACTGGGACTGAAATCCGAACGGACTTGCAAAGCTGCTCAGCAGAGCATGAAGCGAACGCTGTTGACTCTGCCAACGTGAGCGTAAGTCAGAGAAAGGCTCTAACCACAATCCCTGTCTGCCTTAGAGCGCCCAGCCCCGCTACAGGCTGCGTAAGGTAACTCTTTCTAAGCCTCCTGAACCGTCTGCCAGCGTCCACGGCCCTGGACCGCCCCAGCCCCGTGAACGGCTTCTCCACGCAGCCAGACCCGCTCGACCCGGCCCGTGAATTCCCGGCCCAGAAAGGGGCTCCACGGGTGGCGGGTCAGCAGATCTGCGCGTTGCAGGGTCCAGCGCTCAGCCGGATCGACCAGCACCAGATCGGCGTCTGCTCCGGCGGCCAGCTGGCCTTTATGCGGCAGCCCGGCCAGTTCGGCGGGGCGGGTGCAGCACAGCCCGGCCAGTTGCGGCCAACTCAGGCCGCGCCCCAGGCCCTCGGTCAGCAGCAGCGGCAGTGTCAGCTGTACCCCGTTGATTCCGCCCCAGGTCTGCCAGATGTCGCCCTCTTTCATGGCCTCGGTGCAGGGCGAGTGATCACTGGCGACCGTGTCTATTTCACCCGCTAGCAGGAGCGCCCACAGTTCGTCTACGTCGGCTTTTTCGCGCAGTGGCGGGGCACATTTGGCCGCTGGCCCGATCCGCCGGAAATCGTCGGCGTTCAGCGTAAGGTGGTGGGCGCAGACCTCGCAGGTCACGCGGACACCACTGGCTTTGGCCTGCGATACCAGCCGCACCGAGGCGGGCAGCGACACGTGAACGATGTGCAGGCGGCAGCCAGTTTCACTCGCAAAGCGAATGGCCCGCGCCACCGCCTCGACTTCGGTCACCGGTGGGTGGGCTTCCAGCCAGGCCTGGGGGTCGTGGCGGCCCGCCGAGCGCAGGTCAGCGACCAGGGTATGAATCAGGTCGCTGTTCTCGGCATGGACACTGAGCAGGCCGCCCCGCGCCGCGAGCTGCTGCATCCCGGTGTACAGAATCCCGTCGGGCGCGGGGGGAAAGGTCGGGTCGGTGGTGTCGTACATGAACGCCTTGAGGCCGATGACGCCGCCGCCCAGCAGCTCCGCGACCTGCGCCCGGTTGTCGCGCACCAGCCCGCCCCACAGCGCGTAATCCACGTGGGCCTGCCCCTGCGCGGCGGCCAGCTTGAGCGCCAGCGCCGCCGCGTCGGTGGTCGCCGGAATGGCGTTGAGCGGCATATCGACCACCGTCGTCACCCCGCCCGCCGCCGCCGAACGCGTGCCCGTGTCCCAGCCTTCCCAGTCGCGCCCGGGTTCGGAAAAATGCACGTGCAGATCGACCAGCCCAGGCAGCAGCACTTTGCCAGTGGCGTCCACCGTTTCGCGGGCGGGCAGGGCCTCCCCCAGACTCACGATCTTTCCGCCCGCGACGTTGACGGCTCCCTGCTGCACGCCGCCTGCAGTCACCACAGCCGCGCCCCGAATACAAAGGTCAATCATGCCCCTATTCTGGCGCACAAAAAACCCCCGTCCACCCAGGGACGGGACCTAGGGGCGACTTACAGGTCAGTTGCCCGGCGTCAGCTTCAGCGCGGGCGCAATGCGGCCCTCGGCGTAGGCGCGGCGTTCGGCGGCTGAGGCGAAGTAATAAGCGATTCCTCCCAGCAGAACGCCGGTAAACCAGGCGAAGTTCGCCAGCCCGTGCAGACTGGGAATAAAGGCGATCAGCAAGCCCACCAGCACGGCGGGCACCAGCGCGAACAGGGCCGGATAGTGCCAGCCGTTCGTGTACCAGTAGCGGCTGCGGCTGTCGGCCACGTACAGGCTGTCCACATCGATCTGCTGCTTTTTGACGATATAGAAGTCCACGATCAGGATGCCGAACAGTGGCCCGATGAAGGTCGCCAGAACGTCCAGCGTGTAGTGAATGACGGCTGGGTTATTGAACAGGTTCCAGGGCGTGATGAAGATGCTGGCCACCGCCGCGATAAAGCCCCCGGTGCGCCAGGAAATGTGCTTGGGCGCGACATTCGAGAAGTCGAAGGCAGGCGAGACGAAGTTGGCGACGATGTTGATGCCGATGGTCGCCAGGATGAAGGTAAAGGCCCCCAGCACCACCGCGAGGGTGTTGTCGATTCTGGACACGGTTTCGATGGGATCAGTAATCATCTTTCCGAAAACGGGCAACGTGCCGGACGTGATGACCACCGTGACCACGCTGAACAGCAGAATATTGATCGGCAGGCCCCAGAAGTTGCCCTTGCGGACCTCACTGAAGTTCTTGCCGTACCGCGAGAAATCGCCGAAGTTGAGCATCGGGCCGCTGAAATAGGACACCACCAGCGCGATGGCCGTAATCATGGGAAAAATGGCCTCGGCCCCGTGATACTTGACCTCGCCCAGCGTGAAATTGATGTGCCCGTTGGCCCGCACGACGATGTAGATCATCAGGATGAACATCACGGCGTAGACCGCCGGTCCGGCCCAGTCGATGAATTTTTTGATGGCTTCCATGCCGAACCAGAACACGATGGCCTGCAAAATCCACATGGTCATGAAGCCTATCCAGCCGATGTACGACAATCCCACGAATTTATGCTCGGCCAGCGATTGCAGGCCCGGAAAAAACCGCAGCAGCACCAGCACCAGCGCCGACGACGCCAGGTAGGTCTGCACGCCGTACCACGCCACCGCGATCAGCCCGCGAATGATGGCCGGTACGTTGGCCCCGAACACGCCGAAGGGCATCCGGCAGGCCACCGGGTAGGGCACGCCCGCCTGCTGACTGGGCCGCGCGATCAGATTGCACATGAAATACAGGATAAAAACGCCGACCAGCAGCGAGGTGAACACCTGCCAGCTGTTGAGGCCCAGCGCGAACAGACTTCCGGCAAACACGTAGCCGCCCACCGAATGCACGTCACTCATCCAGAAGGCGAAGATGTTGTACCAGTTCCAGGTCTGGGACTTCAGGGGCGCAAGGTCATGGTTATAAAGGCGGTCACTGTACTCCGGCGGGGAAGTGGTCGGGAGACTGGTCATGCGCTTCCTCCTGGGAAACCAAATGGTGAATTTGTGCGGCGGGTTCAGAATTTTTGTGACAATTTACAAAATGTTCAGCCAGCCTCCTTGAATTGCCAGAACTTTGATGACCTTTAGCAAGTCTTACGGTAACATTCTGCCTGCTTGCCGCGGGTCTGGGTCAGATTGTCTAGTAGGTTGTCAACAATTTACACCTAGATTGTCGATAAGGTTCCAGATGCTCTGAGGGGTACAGTAAGAGGCGCCCTGTCCTGAGGAACATCTGCCATGACTGACCTGCCCGCCCCCACCGATTCGGTCCTTTTGCCCGCTGGCGACATCGAAACCCGCCTCTACCGGGCGCTGTATGACGCCATCGCGCAACGCCGCCTACTGCCAGGAGCCAAATTGCCCGAGCAGCAGCTGAGCGACCTGTTCGGGGCCAGTCGTTCGCGGGTAAGGCAGGTCCTGGCGCGGCTGGCCCAGGAGCGGTATGTCGAGCTGCGGCCCAATCGCGGTGCCTTCGTGGCCTGCCCACCGCCGCGGGAAGCCCGCGAGGTCTTTGCGGCGCGGCAGGTCCTGGAAACTGCTGTGGTACGCGCACTGGCCGGACACCTCTCCGCTGAGCCAGAGGCGCAACTGCGGCGACATTTACAGGCCGAAGCCCAGGCCCAGCAGCTGGGCCATCAGGAAGAAGCCGTGCGCCTATCGGGTGAATTTCACCTGCAACTGGCCGAACAGGCCGGAAACCGTGTTCTGCGCGGTCTGCTGGCCGGGCTGATCGTGCGCTCCTCGCTGATTATCGGGCTGTATGGTCGCCCACTGCTGCCGACCTGCGCCGAAGATGAACACGCGCGCCTGCTCGATGAACTGATCCACGGCACCCCGCAAAGCGCTGAAGCGCTGCTGGCCGAACATTTTGCACATATTCTCGCGTCGCTCGACCTGGAGGTCCGCCGGGATTCACAGGCCGATCTGCGGGAGGCGTTACGTTTATAGCTACCTCGGGCGCCGGAACCGGGGCTTGACCGGCAGCAGACCCGTCAGCCTGACACCCAGGAATCAGCAGTCCTGCACTTCAGGAATTAGTCCAGTCAGCACCGTGACCAGGGCGTACCCTGCCCGCACCTGCGCCTGAACCGGGCCGCCCACCGTCTCATTGCTGACGGTCCAGCCACTGCCCAGCGGGATGTCGGCGTTGTCCAGCGGCCAGCGCACCCCGCTAAGGCTCAGGCCCGTCAGCTCCGAGCAGGCCACCACACTGAGGGTCAGCTCCGGCGCAAAATTCGCCTGAACCGGCGTTCCAGGCAGCAGCGGCCAGGCCCACTCGTCGCCGCTGGTCAGCGTGACCCCCAGGCCTTCCCGCGCCAGCCGCAGGCCACCGAGCAACAAGGCCGCCGTGTGGTCGAAGCGTCCACCGAAGGCCCCAATAAAGACCAGTTCGGTATAGCCGCGCTCGCGGGCGATTCGCACCGCCAGCTCGGCGTCAGTTTCGTTCTTGGCGGTGGGGTGAACCTCGCGCGGCGCGTCTAGTTGCACCCCCGCCGACGAATCGAAATCACCGACCCAGACATCTACCTTGACTCTCAGGGCCCCGGCGTGCCGCGCTCCGCCGTCAGCTGCCACGACCAGCGTGGGCTTCGGCAAAAGCGAAAGGGCAGGCGTCATGCTCAGACGCCCACCCACCAGAATCCATGCGGTCACCGCAGGAGTATAGGTTTTTACCGCTTGGGAGTGCTTACTGCGTGGGCAGGCCCAGGGCCGTCGTCACATCAGCGACAAAGGTCTCGGCATTCTTGCTGAGCAGCTCCAGTTGCGGCATGGCGCTCCGCATAGGGTTAAACGCCGACATATACAGGAATTTGGTGCCGCCGCGTGGATTGAGCTGCGCCGCTGCCGGACCGTCGCCGAGCACACCGAGCTGAGTGTATCTTTCGGTGCCGTTGGGCAGCGTGTAGGTAATGCCGACCACCTGCATTAAGCCGGTATTTTCGCTGCTGGTCACCTTGAACGTCATCTTGGCGGCATTCTGAAGGGTGGCGGGGTTGGCGGCGGCATTGAGCGCCTTGATCCTCACGGGATTCAGCACGTCGCTGCTGAACAGGGTGTTCAGATCGGAAAAAGCCAGGCTCTTGACGGTGCCGTCGAGCATTCTGACCACGCCGCTCGCCTGATCCGCTGTGACTCCGGCGCCTGCCGCCGGGGCGGGGGCCGTTGCATACGCCGCCGCGTACAGGGGGGCCGGAGCCGCTGCCGGGGCCGCCGCGCTGCGTGGGCCGGGGAGCGCCGCGCCAGGAGCGTATTTCAGGAAAGGCTGAATCCGGTTGGAAGCGGCGATGGCCTGGGTCAGTTGCGTGGCGCAGTCGGCCGCCGCCTTGCCGTACCCGCTATTTTCGCCGGAGGTAAAGCCGAAGATCGACAGGGCGTTGCTGGTCGAGTCACCTTCACACTGCTGGGTAAAGACCAGTTCGCCGGTGTCGGGGTCGGAAACCTGAATGGCGGCCTTGACCTTGACCTTGCTCTGGGCAAAGAACAAAAAGCCCTTGGTGCTGCCGCCGTCGATGTTGGTCACGCCGCCCGAGATCGAGAGGTTGGCGACATCTTCACGCTTGACCACCCGGAAATAGCCGCTGTTTTGCAGGGCCTGGGTCAGCGCGGCTTCAAATTCGGCCCCGGCATTGTTACCGCAACTGCCGCCACCGCACGACATCGGAGCGATATACAGCACCGCCTGGGGGCCGCCATACCCTGCTGGAGCCGCCTGGGTTGTTTGTGCGCCCGCCGCTACACTGAGGGCCAGAAATGCCGTTGTCATAATCTTTTTCATTTGATTTCTCCTAGAAGGGATATCGCCCGACTCTTATGAGAAATCATAGCGGAATCTTTACGGCTTCTCACACTTTTAGGAGCACTACCCCCGTTAGATGAACAGAGGCAACCAGCAACGTCACTGCAAACGGTCATCCGGCACCGTCTGCACCCGCGCCAGATCGATCTGTAGCCTTAGCGTTGCGCCGACCACGCCTGCTTCCCGCGCACTCAGGTTCAGGGTCAGAGGCCCGATCAGGTGTGCCACGGTGACGCTCTCCCCTGTTTCGGTGGGCTGACGGGCCAGGACCGGGCAGGCGTCGCCCACGCCGAGTTCGGCAGCCTGCTCGGGCACCAGCAGCGCCCTGCCCCCGGGCTGGGGCAACACGTTCGCCCAGCCCAGAAATGCCGCAACCCACGCCGTCGCGGGCCGCGTAAAAACTTCCTGCGCGGCTCCCTGCTGCACCACTTCACCCGAGCGCATGACCGCCACACGGTCAGCCAGCGCCAGGGCTTCGCGCTGGTCGTGGGTGACGATCAGAACCCCCGCGCCGATCTGGGCAAAGAGGGCCCGCAGATCGGCCCGGAGTTCGCCCCGCAGCTTTTCGTCCAGATTACTGAGGGGTTCGTCGAGCAGTAGCAGGGGCGAGCGCGTTGCCAGGGCGCGGGCCAGCGCCACCCGCTGCTGTTGCCCGCCCGACAGCTGGGCCGGTTTGCGGCTCGCCAGTTCCTCCAGGCCCACCAGCCGCAATGTTTCCAGCGCAGTGGCCCCGGCCTGGGACCGGGACTGGCCGCGCCTGCTGGGGCCGTAAGCCACGTTTCCCAGCACGCTGAGGTGCGGAAACAGGGCGTAGTCCTGAAAGACCAGCCCAATGTGCCGCGCTTCCGGGGGCAGCGCCGTCACGTCGCGCCCGGCGACCAGCACGCGGCCCGCGCCGGGCTGTTCGAGGCCCGCGATCATCCGCAGCACGGTGCTTTTACCACAGCCCGACGGCCCCAGCAGCGCCAGGGTTTGACCAGCGGCCACTTCCAGCGACACTTCACGGGCGGCCTGCACCGTTCCAAACTGCTTGGAAAGGGCTTCAGTTTGCAGAGCAAGAGGCACTTCCAGAGGCTGCGTCATGTGAACTCTCCTGAGCCGCCGTCCAGCACCGTGAACGCCGTGACCGAGAGCAGTAGCAGCACCG
>JAGLBK010000135.1 GCA_018260275.1 Deinococcus sp. | reverse complement strand
TTTCGGGCCGCTTTGGCTAAAGCCCTGAGCACAGCACAAATCCGCCGCCAGCTGCAAACTGGCGACGGATTTGTGTTGGCCTGTGGCGGCGGGACTTATTTTGTGGGTGTCCCCGCGAGCATCCCCTGACGCTCCAGCAGTTCGACCATCTTCGGCTCACGGTGCTCCATGCCGCCGTCTGCGGCAAAGTAGGCCCCGAGCAGCTTGCCCCAGTCGCCGGGCTTGCCAGGACGGTCTGCAATCGGATTCATCAGACTGATGCCCTCGGCCAATTCGGCGTCGGTGGCCGCCCGGTACTCGTCGGTGTGAATGACCAGCGGGCGGGGCAGGCGGGGGCGGTAAGGCGTCTGCTCGGCTGATTTTCCGATGGTCAGGGCGGCAAAGGGCAGGACTTCTGGCGGCAGCTTCAGCGCCGTAGCGATCGGCTCCAGATTGTTCAGCACGCCGCCGATCCAGCAGCCCTGATACCCCAGCATCTCGGCGGCGGTCAGCAGGTTGGTTCCGGCCATCACGGCGTCCCCGATTCCAAAATGGACGCCCACCGCGGGCCAGTGCCCCGGCTGCCGCCCACTCACTTCCAGAATTCGCTTGACGCGGTGGGCATCCGCGCAGACCATGAACGCCTCGGACGCCGTGGCGATGTGCAGGTTGGTCGTCAATTCGGCCATCTGCTGGCGCACCTCCGGCGAGTCCAGCCAGATCAGGCTGTAAAGCTGCGCGGTGGCGTCGGTGGGGGCACGCTGGGCGGCGTGCAATATCACGTCAAGTTCATCGGCGGGCAGGCGCTGGGGGCTACCGTCCGGCTGCGTGACGTACTGGCGCACGGTGCGGTGGCCGTCGAAAAAAGCGCGAACCTGTTCGGGGGTCAGGTCACGGTAGGAAGTAGGAAGTTCAGACATGGGCGCTAAGGTAGCAGAAGGGGCCGGGCAGATTCAGTTCAGGCGCGACAATTCCGCCACCGCCTCGCGCAGATAGAACGGGACGTAGTTGGGCCGCCAGCCCGGCAGCGTTCCCTGCCAGTGGCGAAAATGTCCGTCGTACACGGTAGCGCGGTGTAACAGGGACAGCGGCAGCACCCTGGTGAGGATGTTGGCCGCATCCGGGCAACCCAGCGCCGACAGATAGGCTTTTGTCAGTTCCTCTTGCAAGTTGGAATGCCGCCGAATCGCCCACTTTTCGCGTGCCGGATGCAGGGCAAAACTGAGAAACCAGCCCGCATCCATGAACGGGTGAACCTGCGCAGCGCATTCGCTCCAGTCGAACCACACGCTGCCGCGTTCGCCGTACAGAGCGTTGCGCGGGTGGGCGTCACCGTGCGCAGGCAGGTCGGGCAACTCCAGCGCCTGCAATTCGGTCAGCACCTGCCTGAGCTTTGGCAAAGCGTCCTGTAACGCCGCCACTTTTTCGGGTGACAGGCCCCAGTCCTGCAAAGTGGGGGTGTCGCTCACAAAGGCCAGAATCCGCTCGCTCATCTCGGCCAGTGGATACGCCGGGCAGCCCAAACCCGCCAGCGCCGGGGCATCAGCGGTGAGTTGAAAGTGGGCCAGCCGTTCCAGGGCCTGCGTCCAGGGGTGCAGGTTGCCCACCTCTTCCAGCAGCACGCCACCGGAGGCCAGCAATTGCCAGTGTTGCGCCTCGTTCGCCGCCAGCAGCGGGGGCAGCAGCCTAGGCATCTCGCGGGCCAGATGCGCCGTCACCCGCGCCTCGGCGGGCGAATCGCCGAGCTTGAAATAAGCCGTGCTATCCGGCGTTTTCACTGAAAGCACCGTGTTCAAATCGTGCAACGAAATCTGTTTGATACGGCCCGAGTAACCCAGCCCAGTCAGCAACCCCCCGGCTTCGGCAGGCCAGCCCGGAAGCTGCCAGCGCCGCGCCCCTTCCAACGATGGAATGTCGGCATGGCCCCAGCTCAAAGCAGCGGGCAAAACTTCGCCCAGCACCTGAAAACGGAGTATTCCGGTTTGCCCCAGCAGCAGCAGCCCGCCGTCGTGTAGCAGCCACGCTGGCAAGTTCCAGGCGGCCTGCACCTGTGCCACCAGATTCTCTTGTGAGGCCAGCGGCAGAGAGGGCAATTCACCAGCTTGCAGGGCCACCCGTTCGCCGTCCGGGTGCCAGAGAATGACCGAGCGCGGCTGGCCTGACTCGCTCACGCTTCAGCTAATGCGGCGGCTTCCTCCGCTTCCTCGTCGGCCAGCGGGGCGAACAGGCGGTCAAGGTCCTGGGTGGTCAACTGCGTGGCGTCGCTGAGGCCGCCATCCAGAATGCCACGTGCCAGCGCCGCTTTGCGGGCCTGCAATTCCAGAATGCGTTCCTCGACGCTGCCCGCCGCGATCAGCTTGTACACAAACACGGGTTTGTCCTGCCCGATGCGGTAGGCGCGGTCGGTCGCCTGATCCTCGGCGGCGGGGTTCCACCACGGGTCGTAGTGGATGACCGTGTCGGCGGCCGTCAGGTTCAGGCCCACGCCCCCCGCCTTGAGGGTAATCAGGAACACGTGCGTCTTGCCCGCCTGGAACTCGTCGATCTGCTTCTGGCGGTCCACCGTCTGACCAGTGATCTTGCTGTATGGAATGCCCTGTTCCCGCAGGGTGGTTTCGAGATGCCCCAGCAGGGTCGCAAAGCCGCTGAACAGCAGGATGCGGCGGCCTTCTTCGACCATCTGCGGCAGGTTGCTTTCCAGCCAGTCGAGCTTGGCGTTGCTGTGCACCTGCCGCGCGGCTTCCAGCTTGACCAGCCGGGGGTCGGTCACGGCCTGACGCAGCTTGAGCAAAGCGTCCAGAATGGCAATGGTGCTGCGGGCCAGCCCCCGCGCCTGCAATTCCTCGCGCACCCGGCTTTCCATCGTTACGCGCACCGTTTCGTACAGGTCGCGCTGATCGCCTTCGAGGGTCACGCGCACCGGAATCTCGGTCTTGGGCGGCAGTTCGCGGGCCACGTCGCGTTTTTCACGCCGCAGAATGAAGGGCCGAACGCGGGCCGCGAGCGCTGCGCGGCGGCTGGCCTCTCCCCTTTTTTCGATGGGCGTGCGGTACAGTGCGCGGAAGGTTTTTTCGTCGTGCAGCAGCCCAGGCGACAAGAAGTTGAACTGCGACCACAACTCACCGAGGTGGTTTTCCAGGGGCGTACCCGTCAGGCACAGGCGGTGGCGGGCGTCCAAGCTACCCGCCGCCTTGGCCGCCGCCGTCTTGTTGTTCTTGATGTTCTGGGCCTCGTCCAGAATGACGTAATGAAAAGCGTACTCGCTGAGGTCTTCGAGGTCACGCGGCAGCAGCGGATAGGTGGTTAGTACGATATCCGCCGAGGGAATCTTGTGAAACTGCGCCTTGCGGTCCTTGCCATGCAGCAGCAGCAGCCTAAGCGTCGGCGCAAAGCGGGCCGCCTCGGCCTGCCAGTTGCCAATCACGGAAGTCGGGGCGATCACCAGACTGGGGCGGTCGGCACGGCCCTCATTTTTCTCGGTCAGCAGGTGGGCCAGCGTTTGCAGGGTGTTGTGCGTCACGATGTACTGTTCGGTGACATACAGGTGATCGGCTGCTGCCACCGAGATGCACTGGGCGGGTTTGTTTGCGACATATTCGATGCTGCGAATACCGCGCACCGGGGGATAGTGGCGCAAACGGCGGTAAGCCGCCAGTTTGTCAGGCAGGCGAAACGGGTCAAGGTCGGCGGGCAGCTTGAGGGTCACGCGCCAAGCCAGCTCCGTCTTTTGCTCACCCTGGTCAACATGGCTGGCCGACTTCTCGCGGCAGCGGGCGGTGCCTCCCATCGACTGCACCAGCTCGACGACCGCGCCCGCCAACGCCCGTGAGACACTCACGTATTCGACCATTCGCGCCGCGTGGCCGTCAGTGTCCAGCAGGCCCTGAAGCAGCGCCAGCCGTTGCGCGGGGGAGGCCAGCAGATACTCGGCAGGCACATATTTGTCGCGCTCACTCAGGCTGCATAGCCCCAGCTCCCGCAAACAGGTCGTGAGCGGGTTACGGTCACCCGGCCCGCTCGGGGACAGATGACTCGGGGACAGACGATGGACACCGACTTTGCTCATCAGGCGCGGGACATGGCTGGCGGCCACAGCCGCGGGGAGGGCCAGCGCCTGGGCCAGTTCGTCCTCGGTCGTGAGGTCGATACTGTGAAGCAGCGAGCCGTCGCCGAGCAGCGTGCCCAGCGTATAGGGATCGATAGGAAGGTCACGCTCGGCAAATTCCACCGGAGCCACCATGGGAAGGTAGTGCTTCAGATTTCCCGCCGCGTCGGTTAGGTCGGCCCGCAGCTGAGCGGTGGTCAGGAGCCGCTGCGGTTGGCCGCACCGCTTGCGCAGCGGGGTATTCACGGCCCAGAGGTGGTCGTCGTCCACTTCGACGCTGGCGCCGTCTGTCAGGGTCACGCGGTAGACCGGGCGCAGGCCCTGCGGAAAGACACCAGTGACCTGGGTAGGTCTACCATCACGCCCTATCACAAAATCTCCGACCTGCAATTCGCCCATTGTGCGCCAGCCCAGGGGGGTCAGCACGCCCGCGTCGAGCGGCTGGGCTTTTCCCAGGCCCATGTCGTCGGCCAGAATCCCGCCCATGTCGTACTCGCGCAGAAATTGCAGCCAGGCCAACCCCTGGAGCTGATAAGGCCGCAGGTCGGCATTCAGGCCCTGCGGCGGCGTGACTTCCTCGATGCCAGTGAAATGTTGCAGGCGGCGGCCCAGTTCCAGCAGGCGCTCGGCCCCGACCCAGCGGGCTTGTAGGGCGTGTTCCAATTGCGCCAGCCGCGCCGCGTCGAGCAGGGGCAAACGCAGCGGCCCCGGCGGCAGGTCACGCAGGTTGAGTTCGACCAGCACGCTGAGAATCGAGCGTACCCGGCCAGCAGGCAGCGGCACCCGGCGGCCATCGTCCAGCGTGGCAAAGATGGTTTCCTGGTCGTCCAGCGCGGCCAGGGCCTCGGGGGTAAACAATTCGGGCTGCCGGGCGATCAGGTCGGCCAGCACCGGGATTAGGCTGATGCGGTGGCCGTCGACCACAATGCCGAGGTCGAGGGTAAACCAGCCGCCCCCGTCATTTGTTTCGCCGTACCAGTCGCTGATCTCGGCAAAGTGCAAGGGGAAATCGGCGTGGACGACCACCCGGACGCCCGCCTGCTCGAGCGCCTCACGGCCCCCGTGCATAAAAGCCAGCCAGGATTCGTCATCGCCCTGAGTCAGCAGCGCAGCGAATTCATCAGGAATGCCGTATTCGGGAAACAACTCCTGAAGGGTGGCAAATCCGGCGGCGTTGACCTGCCGTTCAGCTTTGCGCTCGGCCTGGAGGTCGCGTGGCACCTGGGTCACCAGGTCACCCCGGTATACGGTCGCAGTCTGGGCGGCGTCTTGCCCCGCCAGCAACTGGGCCGGGTAAATCTCATGCCCGCCGTAAGCCACCCGGTACTCGGCCACCGGAAAGGTGATGACGCGGGTCTGCGGCGCCGCGCCCAGCAGATACTGCACGCTGGTAGTGCGGCTGAACAGGTGCAGCTGCGGGGTAAAGGGAAGTTTTTCCTCGTTGGCGTTCAGCGAACGCGGTACGGGCAGTGGCAGGCTGTTCTCAGTCAGCACCTTAGCCAGTACCTTGGCCTGCGTGGGCGTCAGCGTCGGCCCCGACAGGAAGCGGGCGGTGCGCTCGGGGGGGCCGGGCACCTCGACACGGGCCAGGGTCAACGCCTGCGGGTCCACGGCCCAGGGCCGGGCCAGCGGCAAGATGACCGCGCCCGGCAGCTCCGGCACAGCCAGCGTGGGCGACTGCCCGCCCGTCTCGTCGGTCTGCCAGTCGGGAACGCCCTGAACGGCCCGGCCACGGGTCAGCGGCGCCGCCGGACTCTGCCAACACAGGCGGCCCACATCGAGGAGGGTATCGAGCAGCAAGGCTGTGGCTGGGTGGTCGGTCAGGGCATACAGCTGATCTTCCCAGTGGCCGGGCACGTGAGCAGGCAGCGCGGCCACTTCGATCAGTTGCAGCGCGTCGGCGTCCTTCTGCACAAAGGCTGGGGCGGCGCCGACCTTCTTGGGCATGGGATACGGCTCGGCTCCGCCTGGGCTGGGAACCCCCGAGAGCAGCGGCAAACGCACCAGTTGCAGGCTGGCCCGCCGCACACTGGACGGGTTGCCACGCACGGTCAGGTTCTGCACACGCAGCACGAAGCGCAACTCGAACTGGCGGCCCCGCCCACCGCGCTGCGGCGCTTCAGGCTCGAAGCCCGCCAGCCATTGCCGCAGCCGGGGGTCCAGCGGTTCGGAGGACGAGGCCGCCAGTTGCGCCGCGCGGGTCTGCGGGCGGGGCGTGGTGGGCGGGTCGGTACACAGCACCAGCGCTGCCGCGTGCCGACAGCGAAAGCGCCCGCAGGTGCAGCTCGATTCGAGCAGTTTCGCGTCGGGGCCGCTGGTCAGCTCGACCGCCGGGTTGAAGGTCTGACCGCCGTCGCTGACTACGCCGCTGGCCCGCCAGCCACGGTCCGTCCACTCACGGCGTACCTCGGTCACCGCCGAAGCCTTGAGCGCCATGGCCTGCGCCGCCGCGTCGAGACCAAAACCCGGCGGCAGACGACTGAGTTTCATCGCCTCGCTCATCGGTTTACCTGCGGGAGCCACTGTTGACCGGAAACAAACACATCCCGCAGTCTAGCGCGAATTTTCTGTTTCGGCGCGGTGAGGGCCACAAAAGCCACCACAAAACCCCCGGCAACCTGGCCGGGGGCAAAGGGCATGAAGAATGAGAGCAGTTTGCATAAAAAGGCCACGTTGTTTGTGGCTTTTTATGCCGAGCGGCGCGAGTGACTTCTAATGAGCAGCTGGAATGATGGAGCCGTTTGGGGCGCAGTTCCACAAATGGCGTAATTATGCAAGCTGCTCTACAGAATGTCGTCGCGGATGCACGCCTTGAAGTGATCGGGCGAGACCTCGCGCAGTTCGGGCACGACATTGGCGCAGTCGGCAATGGCGTATGGGCAGCGCGTGCGGAACACGCAGCCGCTCGGCGGATTGATCGGGCTGGGAATGTCGCCTTCCAGAATGATCCGCTGGCGCTTGACGGTCGGGTCGGGCACCGGGGCCGCCGAGAGCAGCGCCTCGGTATAGGGGTGCTTGGGGCTGTGGTTCAGCTCGTAGCTGGGCGCGATTTCCATAATGCGGCCCAGGTACATCACGATCATGCGGTCGCAGATGTACTCGACGACGTGCAGGTCGTGGGCGATGAACAGCACGGTCAGACCCAGTTCTTCCTGAAGGTCCTGAATCAGGTTGACCACCTGC
>JAGLBK010000134.1:5171-7356 GCA_018260275.1 Deinococcus sp. | reverse complement strand
GGTGCGCGTGAGCCTGGGCATCGAGCACATCGACGACATCAAGGAAGATTTCGCGCAGGCCCTCGAAGCCGCGCTGGGCGGAGAGAAGGCTTGACCGCCGTGGTGCATTCCCCCGCTCCGCTCTCCGCGTTTGCTGCGCCCGGGCGCCCTTTCGTTCACAGGACAGTGACCCTGTTTCGGGACCGGCCCTTGCTGCTCGATTGTGGTCTGCCCATGAGCGACGTGCGTGTGGCCTACCACGCCTACGGTGAGGCGCAGGGAACAGCCACACTGGTGCTGCACGCCCTGACCGGCAACAGCGCCGTACACGAGTGGTGGCCGGACTTTCTGGGCGCGGGCAGGCCGCTGGACCCGGCCACCGACTACGTGGTGTGCGCCAACGTGCTGGGCGGTTGCGCCGGAAGCAGCGGCCCCGGCGAATTGCCGCAGTCCGGCGGGCAGCCCGCGCCGCTGACCCTGCGCGACATGGCCCGCGTGGGCCGCGCTCTGCTGGAACACCTGGGCGTCAGGCGGGTGCGGGTGGTCGGCGCTAGCATGGGCGGCATGCTGGCCTACGCCTGGCTGCTGGAAAACCCAGATTTGGTAGAGCGGGCGGTGATCATCGGCGCTCCGGCGCGGCACTCCCCGTGGGCGACAGGGCTGAACACGGCGGCCAGAAGCGCCATCAAAGCGGCCCCTGGCGGCGAGGGCCTGAAGGTCGCGCGGCAGATCGCCATGCTCAGTTACCGCAGCCCTGAGAGCTTTGCCGTGACCCAGAGCGGCGGCCGTCACCCCGGCGTTCCGGCGATCACCAGTTATCTGGAATACCAGGGTGAGAAACTGGCGGCCCGCTTTTGCGAGCAGAGTTACTGCACCCTGACACAGGCGATGGACAGTTTTCAGCCGGGGGACTACGAGCTAAGTAAAATCACCGCGCCCGTGCTGGTGGTAGGCATTTCCAGCGACGTGCTCTACCCGGCTGCCGAAGTGAAGGCCCACGCGGCGCTGCTCCCGAACAGCACCTACTGGGAGCTATGCAGCATCCACGGCCACGACGCTTTTCTGATGGACGCGGGCGAGTTGCCGCAGCGGGTGGCGGCGTTTTTGGGCCACTAGAGCAGTTTGCATAAAAAGGCCACGTTCTTTGTGGCTTTTTATGCCGAGCGGAGCGAGTAGCTTTTAACGAGCAGCTGGAATAATGGAGCCGTTTGGGGCGCAGTTCCACAAATGGCGTAATTATGAAAGCTGTTCTAGAGCATTTGACAGAAGAATGCTTCGCGCTTTCGCGAGTCTGCCCCATCCCCCAGCCCCTTACCCCAGGGGGGCAAGGGGAGCTGACGCTGCGCTGAGCAAGAGTCGTCCCTGGGGTTTGCTCGGCGTGCCTACCTTCGGCGGCGTTTCCGGCTCACACGCCATCCTTCGCCCCGTTGGAAGTGCCCGCGTGCTGCGCGCACGACGGCCTGCATGTCTTCTGCGGTGAGTTATCTGGGGGACACTTCGAGCCCCGGTTTTACTTTTTGAGCCTGAGCGTGTGTACGTTTTTTGCCAGTCAGCCGGGCCTCAAGGGTGCTTAAGGTTGTTGCGAGACGGCACCATGAAGTAACCGTGCCACCTCCGCCGCACACTGCTCCAGCGTGTGCCGTTCCAGTACATACTGGCGGGCCTGCTCGCCAAATTGCCGCGCGCGTTCCGGATGCGCCGCCAGAGCTTTGAGGGCCATCGCCAGGAGACGCGGGTCGGTTGGCACCAGCAGGCCCGTTTGGCCGTCGGTGACCAGTTCGGCCTGTGCGGGGATGTCGGTGGTCACGATAGGCAGGCCGCTGCTCATAGCTTCCAGCGTCACCAGCGACTGGTTCTCGGCGATGGTGGGTTGCAGCAGCACGTCGGCGGCGCGGTAAAGCTCGGGCATGTCCCAGCGGCGGCCCCAGAACTGCACGTTTTGCAGACGGAAACGGTCTTTGTACCGCTGCGCCAGCTGACCCACCGTGCTGTCCATGTCGCCCACGAAAATAAAGTCCAGTTCGGGCGTGTGGCGGGCGGCGCGGACGGCGGCGAGCTGGTTCTTTTCGGGTGCGAACCGCCCCGGCACCAGCACCGTGAAGCGCGTGAAGCCGAAGCCCTGGCGCAGTTCGGCGCGTTCGGCAGGCGCAGCCGGATAAAACCGCCCGGTCTTGACGCCGTTTTTGACCACCTGCACGTTCTCTAC
>JAGLBK010000134.1:0-5161 GCA_018260275.1 Deinococcus sp. | reverse complement strand
CCAGGGGTAAGCCTCGGCGTAGGTCTGGCGCAGCGGCGGCGGGTAGTGAAAGTCCAGCTGGTCGTGGCTGACCACCCAGCGCGGCTTTTGCAGGTGCGGAATCAGCGCCTTGTACATGTCTGGTGTCCAGCCCTGCACCACCCGCAGGTCAAAATTGCGGGTGAGGTCGGGCAGCGTGTTCAGGTCGGCGTAGCGCTGCACGGTCACGCCAGCGGCCTCAAAACGGCGGGCGATTTCGTTAAGTGGCTCGGTATCGCGCAGGAAAACGGTGGACTGGATGTCGTCGCCCCGCAGGAGCGGCAGCACGTCCAGCAGCCAGAATTCGGAACCGGCCACGCGGGGAGCGTCGGTCAGAAAGGCGATGTTCAGCGGCTTATTCAACTTCTTCCCCCCGTTGCAGCTTCACGGCCCGCACCAGATTCTGGTACATCAGCGCACTGGTCAGCGGCCCCACCCCGCCCGGCACTGGCGTCTGCGCCTTCACGGGGAGGTCGGGCGTAGCGTCGCCAATGACTTTTCCATCGTCCTGCACGTTGATTCCGGCGTCAATGACCGTATGGTGGGACTGCACATGCTCAGGCCTGAGCAGTCCGGCGCGGCCCACCGCCACCACCACCGCGTCCATGTCGCGCAAAACAGCGGCGAGGTCGCGGGTGTGTTCGTTGCACAGCGTCACCGTCGCGCCCCGGTTGTTCAGCATGAAGGTCAGCGGGCGGCCCACCGTGCGCCCCGGCCCGATGACGGCGATTCGCAGGCCGCGCAGGTCATCGCCCAGAACCTCACGCAGCAGAAAGCGGATGGAGCGCGGCGTGGGCGGCAGAATCGCCTCGGATTCGCGCCCGGCGGCAATCAGGGCGAGGTTGGCGGGCGTCAGGCCCTCCACGTCCTTGCGGTGGGCGATGTGCAGCAGCGCGGCGTCGGCGTCCAGCCCCCGCGCCAGCGGCAGTTCCAGCACGATGCCGTGAACCGTATCATCGGCAGAAAGTTCGCGCAGTGCGGCTTCCAGGTCGGCCTGAGTCGCGCCGGTTCCCAAATCCACTACATGGAAATTGACGCCCAGCTTTTTGGCCCGCGTCTGCTTGCTATTGACGTATACGCGGGAAGCCTCGTCGTCGGAGGCCAGCACGCTGACGAGGTGGGGGCGGATTTCGCCTGCCTCGGCCCAGGCTTTGAGGTCGGCTTTGACGCCGCTCATGACTTGGTCGGCGAGGGGTTTTCCGGGGAGAAGTACGGAACTTGTCATAGTCTCAGCAAATCAATAACTATGATTGAAGAGTCATAGTTTGACCGATGTATTAAATATTCAGCCGCCTTCTTTGCTTCATCATTCAGCACAAAAAAGAATTTAAGCTCTGCTTTCTGTTGGGAGAGTCTTTGCAAATCCTTATGAAAGCTGTCTGATTGCTGTGCGCCTAAAGTTTTCCCACCATAGGGGACGGTAGTCTTGATCTCACCAATTATTTTCTTGCCATCAGACGTCAAACACTCAACATCAATTCCTCGCGCTCCTTGAGGTTTTAAACAAGAATCATAAACTTGAGCATCAAACTTTTCTTGCAAAAATTCTCTAGCAAGAACACAAGACATTTCACTTGATAGGTTCTTTATATTACCCAGCAGACTCGCTAAATTTTGAATAAATACGAGATGCTCTTTGGGTGTAGAAGTTTCTGAAATAGCATTTGAAGATAGGTAATCTCTCAGCTGAGAATCTTTATCCTGAATTTTTTTCAGAGCTAAGTTTTCTTTCGCCTGCAAGGTAAAGTCCACAATTACCTCCTAGTGCCTGAAATGCCGCGAACCCGTGAATACCATGCTCACGCCCAGTTCGTTGCAGGCGGCGATGACTTCGGGGTCGCGCTTGGCCCCGCCGGGTTGCAAAATCGCGGTTACGCCAGCAGCGGCGGCGAGACGCACCACGTCATCGAAGGGGAAAAAGGCTTCGGAGGCCAGCACCGCGCCCTGGGCCTTGTCACCCGCGTTGCCAACCGCACGCTCGGCGGCCCAGATACGGCTGACCGCGCCCGCGCCGAGGCCCACGGTCACGCCGCTCTTGCAGATGGCGACGGCGTTGGAACGCGCCCCCTTGACCACCGCCCAGGCAAAGCGCAGGTCATTCCATTCCTGTTCGCTAGGCTGGCGCTCGGTGACCACTTCAGGGCAGAGGTCGTCCCAGGGGCGAGCGTCGCGCTCCTGCACGGCGAATCCTCCGGCCAGCGGGCGCACGTCCAGCACGCTCACGGCCTGCGATTTAGCGGCAATCAGCACGCGCAGGTCGGGCTTTTTGGCGGCGAACCACTCCACCGCGTCGGGCGTCACGTCGGGCGCAATCAGCACTTCCAGAAAGGTGCCTTTCATGCTCTGGGCCGCCGTGAAGTCCACCGGCTGACTGACGGCCACCACGCCGCCGAACACGCTGAGCGTATCGGCATCGCGGGCGCGTTCCCAGGCGGTCTGGACATTTTCGGCCACCGCTACGCCACAGGGGTTGGCGTGCTTGACCGCCACGCAGACGGCTCCGGTCTCCTGCCCCGCCAGTTCCTGGCAAAGATTCCAGGCGGCGTCGGCGTCGGCATAGTTGTTGAAGCTCATCGGCTTGCCCGCTACCACCTGCGCGTCCAGCACCGGCCCGCGCGCATTGCCCCAGCGGTAAATCGCGCCGGGCTGGTGCGGGTTTTCGCCGTAGCGCACCTGCGCGGTGCGGGTCAGATGCAAATCCAGCGTCTCGGGCAACTGGGTCGGCAGTTTGTCCGACTGGCCCGACAGATAAGCCGTAATCGCCGCGTCGTACTCGCTGGTGTGCCCGTAGGCTTTGGCGGCGAGGCGGCGGCGCTCGGCGGGAGAAACGACGTCCTGCAAGGCGGTGGCGTAGTCGGCGGGGTCAACCAGCACCAGCACCGACTCGTGGTTTTTGGCCGCGCTGCGAATCATGGCCGGGCCGCCGATGTCTATGTTTTCAATCACTTCGGGGTCGGGTGCGCCCTTCGCCACCGTCTCGCGGAAGGGGTAGAGGTTGACGCACACGAGGTCGATGGTCCCGAAGTTCTGGGCGGCCAGTTCGTCCATGTGTGGCGTATCCCGCTGCGCCAGGATGCCACCATGAATGGCGGGGTGCAGCGTCTTGACGCGCCCGTCCATCATCTCCGGAAAGCCGGTCACGTCGCTGACCTGCCGCACTGCCACGCCCGCCGCTGAGAGGGCCGCGAAGGTGCCGCCCGTACTGAGGAGTTCCCAGCCGCGTGCCTGAAGCTGCTGCGCGAATTCCACGATTCCGGTCTTGTCGCTGACCGAAAGTAATGCCCGTTTTGCCATAAGTTCCCCCAGTCCAACAAAAAACGACACCCCTCCCGCAAATGCAAATCCCGCAGCAGTGGTGTCCGACCCAGACGCACGATCTTTCCAAATTCAGGAGGCTTCCTCGTGGTTGACCCACTTTGCGCGTCAGTCGCCACCCGCAGACGGGGTCAGTTTAGCGCAGAGGGGAGATTTCTTGACGGGGCACCAGCTTTTGCAGGTCGCATACGTCAAAAAAGGCGCTGAAGCGGCGGCAGTCGACTGAAATTCGTTCAGTTCGCCGCTGATAAAGCCTGACCGCGCCGAACTGGTCAACCTTCTGCCAGCCGTCTGCGGCAAGTGTGCTAAAAATGTCGCGCCCGTTCCACCAGCCGCCCGACAGGTAACGCCACCGCTGTCCCGTATGCCTGACCTCTGCCGGGCCAAAGATCGTTCGCGGTGCGGCCCGTACCAATTGCCCCGCATCCGGTTGCTGCCTGCTCAGCGCGGGAAAACTACACAGCAGCCACAGCAAAGGCGCGAGCAACCACAGGGCAGAAAGTGCGCCCAGACTGAGGAAAATCCTTTTCACTTCTCGGCCCAGCCGCTCAAATCGCAAACCTCGAAGTGACCGAATCGCCCACAGGTGCCGCTCAATCTCTCTTTTCCCCGCTTGAAGCTGTAGCCGTTGCCCTCATGGCAGACGGTAGACCAGCCCCGCGCCTCATTGCCAAAGGCCGACGGGGAACCGTATTTCCGCAGCAGATAACGCCCATGCTCTACCGTCCCGCTCACCCGAACGATGCCCCTGCTGGCCGCCGCCGGAACAGCCAGCAAAAGCGCGTAATCGGCGGGATAAACTTCGCCGCGCAGAGCCAGCAGCAACACGGACGCCGCCAGCCACAGCGGAAGAAGCGCCCACAGTACGGCAGGCCACAGGCGGCGCAAAAGGTTCACAGAGGCAGTATCCGGGCCTGTGCTGACCTGCACATCCACAAAAAGACTGACGCGGGCGCATGATTCTGACCAGAAGACGCCAAAGACAATAACATAATGGCGCTGGGACAGCTTTTCTCTGTCATCAGCGCCCTCAGTGATTGCAAATTGTCGAAGTGGAGTCTTAACCGCTGACCGTGCCGCCCTGACCGTTGATGACCGCTTTCAGTTCCTCGATGGCGGCGCGTTCCTTGTCATTGACCTGCTCACCGCCGATGCCCAGAAAGCCCCCTTCCTTGGCAGCGGCGGCGGTCTTTTCGGCCACTTCGAGCAGCATGGTTCTATAGGCGGTGGCGTCCTCGGGGCTGGCTTTGGCCCCCACCAGCCACACGGCCTGCCGCACACCTTCAAGGGCCTGGGCCTTGACATCGTCCAGATTTTTGGCGGTGCCCTGCGGCAGCGATTTGGGGTCGGGGGGTGTGCCCAGCAGGTCGGCGGCCATCGCTTCCATCAGCGGGGTGCGGCTCTGCTTGCTCACGTTTTCACGCACGGTCTGGGCAATCGCCTGCGCTTCGGCCATCAGTCCGGTCAGTCCGCTGGGACTGGCGGCGACCACGGCGGCTCCGGCCTGGCCCGGCCCCGTCATGACCTTCAGCCATTCGTCGGTGGTGAAACTGTCTTTTAAGCTCATGCGGTTAGCCTAAGCGTTCCGGACCGGGCGTGCATTGTGATTTCGTTTACATGATGCGCTGGCCCAGCAGACTGGCGGCCATGCCCACCATGACCTCGGCGGTCTGGTTGCGGTGGTCAAGGACCGGGTTGACTTCCACGATATCCATGCTGGTCACGCGCCCCGATTCGGAGAGCAGTTCCATCAGCAGGTGGCCCTCGCGGTAGGTCAGGCCGCCGGGAACGGGGGTGCCCACGCCGGGGCAGATGCTGGGGTCGAGGG
>JAGLBK010000133.1 GCA_018260275.1 Deinococcus sp. | reverse complement strand
GCCCAGCAGATCGGTGGCGACCATCTCCGCGTCGACACTCTCGTCGGCAATGACCAGTGTTTCGGTGGGACCGGCGAGCAGATCGATACCGACCTGACCGAACAGCTGCCGTTTGGCTTCCGCAACGTAAGCGTTGCCCGGCCCGACCAGCATGTCCACGGGTGCGATGGTGTCGGTGCCGAGTGCCAGCGAAGCCAGCGCCTGCACGCCGCCCATGATGTAGATCTCGTCGGCTCCGGCAAGGTGCATGGTGGCGACGGTCGCCGGGTACGGTTCCCCGTCCTTGGGAGGCGTGACGGCGACGACTCGCCCGACACCGGCCACCTTCGCCGTCGCCACGCTCATCATGGCGCTGGCGATCATCGGGTAACGCCCGCCAGGAACGTAACAGGCGACCGAGCCGACCGGAATGATCTTGTGGCCCAGCCGCACCCCGGGAATTGTTTCGATCTCGATTTCCTTCAGCGAATCGCGCTGGGCCTGTGCAAACTGCCGGACCTGAGCGAGGCTGAACCTGATGGCCTCAAGTTGCTCGGCAGGCACCTGCGCCAGCGCCCGCTGAATCTCCTCGTCACTCAGGCGAAAACTGGCAGGATTCCAGTGGTCGAATTTCTCGGAAAGTTCACGTAGAGCCGTGTCTCCGCGCTGGCGCACGTCGGCGATGATTCCCCGGACCGTAGTCTGCACATCCTCACTGATCGACAACTTGGTTTCGGGATTCATCCCGCTTTTCAGAATTCGGGCCATATGAATGCTCCTTTATGTGTGCAGATGGGGCTTTCTATCAGTACGCTTCACCAGTCACGTCATCTGGACTAGCCTGGGCCTGCGCTCTCAAGTCCCCCATGACCTGCCGGGCGGCTCCCTGCAACAGGGCGAAATCGGATCCCGCGGTAATCAGGGTGTAGCCCAGGTCGGCAGCGTGGCGGGCCAGCGCACCACCCTGGGTGAAAATGCCCGCGATCAGCCCGCGCTGCCGCGTGGCCGCCGCGATCTCGGCGACGGCCTGCGCGGCCTCACCCTGAGTGAAATCCAGCGTGGCCTGACCACTCAGGCTCAGGCTCAGGTCAGCCGGGCCGACATATACGCCGTCCAAACCCTCGGTGTCCAGGATGGCGTCCAGATTCTGCCAGGCCAGGCGGGTCTCGACCATGGCGAACACCAGGAGGTCGCTGTTAGCCCGACCAGGGTACTCGTCGCCGTAAACGAGGCGGGCGCGGGTCGGACCGTAGCTGCGCTGCCCGACCGGTGCGTAGCGGCAGGCCTGCACCAAGGCGCGGGCTTGCTCGGGAGTGTCGATCATCGGGCAGATCACGCCCTGCACTCCGGCGTCCAGCACGCGCATCAGATCAGGGGGATGCAGCCAGGGCACCCGCACCAGCGGCGCAGCAGGCGTGGTTCCGATGGCCTGCAAGGTGGCGACCAGCCCGGCGTCGCCGATCAGGCCATGTTGCAGGTCAACGGTCAGCGTGTCGTAACCCGACCGTCCCATGATCTCGGCGTTGACGGCTCCAGGCAGGTGCAGCCAGCCGTTATACAGGACTTCTCCCGCCCGCAGACGCCGGGCCAGCCCTCCGGGTTCAGACATGTTCCGCCTCCTTTGCAAAGGCCGCCAGGGCCTGACCTACCGCCGCCGGGGCGTCCAGCGGCAGATAATGACCCGCCCCCGCGATGACCTCAACCCTGGCCTGGGGCATCAGCGCGGCCATCTCCCGCGTGTAACGCTCGGGGGTTACCTGATCGAGTTCACCCACCAGCAACTGACAGCGTCCCCGGTAAGCCGCCAGCGTGGGCCGACTGTCCGGGCGGGAGCGCAACAGGTGCAGTTGATCCAGGAAAATCTCCGGTCCGACCTGCTGCGCCATCTGCTGGACCCTGGGCTGCTGCGTGCCCGCCGGGCGGCTGAGCTGCTGGGCGACCCGCTCAAACTGTCCCTGGCGAACCCCCCTTTCCTGCTCGGCCCAGGCGGCCAGCTGGGCCTCACTGGGCGCCTGTGGATTGGCGCTCAGCAGGGTCAGGGAGGCCACCTGTTCAGGCGCGAGCCGCAGCACTTCAAAAGCCACGATGGCCCCCAGCGAGAACCCGACCAGATGAAACGGACCCGCGCCGCTGCCCAGCACCTGCTGCGCCGCGGCCTTCAGACTGCTGCCGTGTAGGGCGGGCAGGCAAACGGCCCCGGCAGGCAAGGCGACGTCCGCCCACAGTGTCCCGTCGCAGAGGGTACCCGGCAGCAGCGCCGTCCACATGGCTTACTCGTCCCCGAACTGTTTGAGCATCTTTTCTTCAAGTTCGGCGTAATTGTCGGGTTTGATCATCTTGCCGCGGTCATCGGCCTCGAAGCCGTATTCCTTGGCCTGGCGGACCACCTCGGGGGCCCAGTACGGATCTTTGCCGCCAAACACCTCGTGCTTTTCCAGCACGGCAAAAATCCAGCTTTCGCCCTCGTCGATGCACTCGAAACCGCGCCAGAGCTTGGGCGGCAGGGTCACGTAATCGAACTCTTCGAGGATGGTCTCGCCGTCGATCTTGTCGGCCTCACGGCCCCAGTAGAAACGCCAGCGGCCCTTGAGGGGCAAGAACGACTCGATGTAGTCGTGGGTATGATAGGCCGGGCCGTTGCCCTGACGCGCCCGCACCACACCGATCTGGAAGCCGTGTGGCGAGGTGATGAACGGCTCGTAGGCGTCGTTCTCGCTGGCAGTATCACCGATCACGGTGTAGTTGTGGCGCTGGTGGCCGGGGATGATGCTGTCGATGAACATCAGGGGAATCGGGCGGGATTTGAGATCCTTAAAGCGGACCACATTGCCGGTCATATCGCCGAGGTCTTCCTGAGGGGCAGCACTGCTGGGTACTTTGGTCATTATCACTCCCGTTGAGTAGAAATAGCGTCAGAGACGCGTTCGATAGGACAAAAGATAAAGAAGATAGGCTAAGCAGGTGTAAGCAAACATCACTACCAGAGATCACCTCCGACCACACTTTCTACTCTGGTCAGGACAACCTAACAGACGTCAGGGACGCTGAAAATAAGCGCGACACTTACTTCCGAAGCTCATTTTGCATACGTATTCACTACCGTACTCGGTGACTGTCGTTTCGTCAATATGGCTATTGCCGATCAGGAACTTGGAAACCAGGCGCAAGATTTTATTCAGGGGCATTGCCTCTGTCTCAGACGTATTTCTCATGAAGAATGAGGCTCGGGATATCCTGGTGCCCCGTATGTTTGAACCAGGCACAAACCGCTTACTCTTGACAAACAAAAGCCGGGCCAACTATGGTGTGTGAATACGTATGCAACTCAAGGAGAAGGAGCCTGTCCAGGCCACCTTCACCAGTTTTCCAGCTGTCGCCGGCGTATGTGTCGCTCTTCTGGCCTGTCGCTCCACCGCACTACAAATCCCGGCCCTCAGGCCAGTTCTTTCGTGCTTCTTCGCCAAAATCTCTTGTTCTGGAGGGCGTTATCATGATTAAAGCAGTGAACGGAAAACAGAAGCGGCGTCTGGTGCTCAGTCTGGCCGCACTCGGGGCACTCGGCGGAGTTTCCTCAAATGTCCTGGCCCAGACCGCCGCGACGTATCACCTCAAGCCGAACAAGCCGTACAACGGAACCAAGGTCAAGTTCCTGATCTGCTGCGCGACGGCGGGCCAATTCGCCCAGATGATCAAACTGACCGGGCCTGGCAGTGATTTCGAAAAACTGACCGGCATTACGGTCCAGTGGGAAAATACCCCTTACGAGTCCTTGCAGCAGAAGATTCTGGTGGAAGCGACCACCGGCAACACCTACGACGCCGTGGCCTGGGTGGATGCCTGGGGCGAGGCGATCAAACCCTACCTCGCTCCCCTGAACGGCCGCATCGAGGCTGACAGAATCAATATGAAGGACTATCCCAACGCCTATATCGAGGCCAGCACCGATAAGAGCGGCAACATCATCGGGATTCCTCTGCGCGGCCACCCACTGATCTTGTTTTACCGTAAGGACATTTTCGACGAGCTGAAGCTCACGCCGCCCAAGACCTGGCAGGAAGCGGTCAAGACGGCCCAGATCATTCAGCAGAAGAAACCCGGAATGTCGGGTCTGTCGACGATGTACGGGGTCAATGCCGGACAGAACCTGTTTTCCTGGGTCAGCATGCTGTGGGGCAATGGTGGGGACATTCTGGACAAGACCGGACACCCGGTGTTCAACGACGCTAAAGGCGTACAGGCCACGCAGTTCTATGTCGACATGCTCCGCAAGTACAAGATCACCAACCCCGCCTCCACGACCTTCGGTGAGCCGGAATCGTCTTCCGAACTCAAGCAGGGCCGCGCGGCCATGTGGGTGGGCTGGTGGTGGTACTGGGCACAGTTCTCCGATCCCAAAGCCGTGGCGCCCGCCGTGCTGAACCACGTCGGCTTCACGCCCGCTCCCGGCTGGGCGGGCGGCAAGAAGGCGAGTTACGCCCTGGTGTGGCCGCTGGGCATCTTCAAGAATTCCAAGAATCAGGACGCGGCCTGGGAATTCATCAAGTATGTCACCAGTTCCGCTGTGCAAAAACAGGTGGCGTCGAACCGCAGCAACCCGGCGGTGGCCGACAACACTGTCGTTCTGTTCTCCGGCATGGCCGATCCGAAGGTCAACGCCGCAAACGGGGGCATTCCCAAGGTGGGCGGTCAGGTCCTCAGGAATGCCCGGACGCTGCCGCAGGTCAAGACCTGGTCCCAGATTCAGGGCGTGCTGGAAGTCGGCATGAACAAGATGGCGACCGGCACGGATGTCAAGGCGACGCTCGACCAGATGGCCAAAGACGTGGACGCCATTCAGAAGCGCGCCAACATCTACTGAGTAACGTGGCGCGGACCAGGGAACAGGGAACTGTCCCGCTGGTCAGTTCAGCGCAGCCGTTGATTTCCGGAACCGAGGTGACCTATGGCAGCTTCAAGCATCCCCGTCAGAAAACCCAGGCGTAAGGAGTTCAGAAATGCCACGCTGCGCTGGACACTCCTTGGACCGGCCCTGTTCGTCATCGCCGCGACGATCATCTATCCGCTGATTTCTTCTTTCATCACTTCGTTCCGCCACTGGCAGTTGACCGATTCCCCGGAGCCGGGTGATTTTGTCGGTCTCGAAAATTACCGGCGTGCCCTGAGCGACGCCGGGTTCATCAACAGCCTGAAGGTCAGCGGAGAATACATGCTGCTGTCGGTCGGCCTGACCCTGACCCTGGGCCTGGGGATCGCCCTGCTGCTGCAAAAGCCCACCCGGCTTAATCAGTTCGCCCGCGCCCTGCTGATTTTTCCGTATGCCGTGGCCCCGGTTCTCAAGGGCTACAGCTGGCGCTTTATGCTCAATCCGGAATACGGCGTATACGCCAAAATGATCGGAAAGCTTTTTCCACCGCTCGACCACTTTCTCTGGCTGGGGCACGAATTCAGTGCGCTGCTGGTCATCGCCATGTCGGAAGTCTGGGGCTGGGCCCCCCTGTTTGCCCTGATGTTCATCGGGGCGCTGGGATCGATTCCGAGTGAAACCACGGAGGCGGCCAAGGTGGATGGCGCGACCAGTTTTCAGATTTTCTGGAAAATCACGTTGCCCCTGCTGGCCCCGGTGATCTACATCGTGGCGCTGCTCAAGATCATTTCGGCTTTCAAGATGTTCGACCAGATCGCCATCATGACCGGGGGTGGCCCCGGCGACTCGACCCAGACGCTGTATTACTACGTCTATCAACTGGCTTTTCGCAATCTGGACATGGGGTATGCCTCGGCCGTGTCCTACCTGCTGGTCGTGCTGATGGGCATCATCGCGGCCCTCTATGTCCGGACACTGCTGTCCAGAGGAGATTGACCATGACCCGGACCGCCGTGACCACAACCGCCAGACACCGCCCGAGCTGGCAGCACCGGGCAGGCCAGCTGGCCGAAGTGCTCGGCACGCTCCTGGTGATTTTCTTCGTGGTCTTTCCGCTGATCTGGATTGCCCTGGCCGCCTTCAAAAATCAGATCGACGTGTATTCGACGCGGCTGCTGTTCAAGCCGACCTTTGATAATTTCCGCGCCATCTTCAGTGACCCTATTTTCCTGGGCGGCAAGGTCTGGGTCAGCACGCTGGTGTCCTTCCTGACCGTCGCCATTACCGTGCCGCTGGGCGCGGCGGCGGCCTATGTGCTCTCACGCCACCGCTTCCGTGGACGCGACACGCTCTTCTTGATGATTCTGGTGACTCAATTTGTTCCAGCAGTGGTGGTCGCCATTCCGTTCTTCTCGCTGTTTCGTAAATTGAACCTGATCGACACGCCGATTGCCCTGGTGATCGTCTACCTGTCTTTCACTCTGCCCTACGCCATCTGGATGCTGCGCGGCTTTTTCGATTCACTCCCCGTCGAGATCGAGGAGGCCTCTTTCATCGACGGATGCAACGAGTTCCAGACCCTGCGATATGTGACGCTGCCGCTGGTCATGCCCGGCATCCTGGTCTCGGCGGTCTTCGCCTTCATCTCGGCCTGGAACGAATTCTTCTTCGCCCTGATCCTGACCCGTTCCAATTCGCTCACCCTGCCGGTCGGCACCATGAACATCACCGGGCCACGCGGCCCGATGTGGGAGCAACTCGCGGCCGCGGGCCTGATCGTGCTGGTCCCGATCATGATCATGTCGCTCTTTATCCGTAAGTACTTCGTGGAGGGCATTACGGTCGGAGCTGTGAAATGAGCCAGCCCAAACAGAGTGGATCTGGCAAACGCAAGAAGGCTGCTGCTCAGCCGGAGGCTCCGACGCCACCTGTTCCCGCACCTGCCCGTAAACAAGCCTCTCCCAGTCTGTCCCGTGCCAAAAGGAGCCGTATGGACGATCTGCCTTCTCCCCCACTTTCCGTTTTCGATTTTGCCGACCATCCCGACTACGGCGACTTCGTCAAGGCCGCCAGCACCGGGCGCCGACACCCCCTGAAGGGTTTCGATGAGGACTATGTCGACATCGTGGATTACATCGTGCGCTGCACCCACAAGATCTGGGAAGAAAAAGCCGTCGGGCTGATCTACACCAAAAGTTTTCAGCCACGAACGAAAGCCGTGCCAAACGAGAGCCGCTAGACCAAGGGGTTTAAATTCTTCGGTCATAGCGGCATTTTTGCGAGGTGTCTAAATCCCGCGCATCCAGCATAGCCTTTGCCCTCGTCACCAGTGCCTTGACCCGGCTCTTTGGCATCCAGGGAGCCTCTCAGTTCGCCCCCTGTGGTCAGACAACCATCGCCACTGCTCTTAAGGAACAAAAGCTTTGGGGAGATGCTGATGTTAAAAGACGAGCTGAAATAGCACCTGAAGGGTGCTATTTAGCTGTTGACTTTGTTATCAATTTGCACACCGGGAAAAATATAGAGGGCCTCGATTACAATTATTCGAGTTCGCATAACTCCTCCAAATTATCTCA
>JAGLBK010000132.1 GCA_018260275.1 Deinococcus sp. | reverse complement strand
TTCGTTACCGCCAGCTCCCGGCCAAGCTTCTTGGCCTGAACACCGATGCGACATCAACTTAACTCGTTATCAATAATTTAGGCCAGTACCGTTTCGGCAACTGCACCGCTCGATGAATGCGAGGTTTTTAGCCCCTCCACCCTTGCGGGGGAGGTTGGGAGGGGGGTAACGTGGAATGCGTCCCAGTGCGTGAAATTACGTTTATGAGTGAGATTTCGGCATTACTCAGCCCCTGTGGGAGAGGGAGGGAGGAGCGAAGCGACGGAAGGGTGAGGGGAGTGTGACCGACGGTTTTTGTGGCATCTCGCAAAATTGAGTTCCACCCGTTTTCCCAAGCCTGAGCCGCCTGAAAAAATCCTGGTTTCCTCTGGCCGTGGCACGCCCCTTCTCACAAGTCTGTAACCTCCGAGCTTGTTAGCGTGTGCCCTTTATGCTCAATATTGAAGCGATATGCATGAAGCCCTGTTGTCTGCCCTGAGTACCGTGAACGATCCTGAACTGCACCGCGACCTCGTATCGCTCGGCATGATCGAGTCGGCCAGTGTGGAACAGGGCGTGGCGCGGATCAAGGTTAACCTGACGACCCCGGCCTGCCCGCTGAAAGACAAGATCGAGGGCGATGTGCGGGCGGCTGTCATGCAGGTTCCCGAGGTACAGGACGTGGTCGTGACCTTCGGGGCGATGGTGCGGTCGGCGGCCCAGCCCGCGCTGCCGGGGGTCAAGCATGTGGTGCTGGTGGGCAGCGGCAAGGGCGGCGTGGGCAAAAGCAGCGTGGCCGTCAATCTGGCCGCCAGCCTCGCGCGTGACGGGGCGCGGGTCGGGCTGCTGGACGCCGACGTGTACGGCCCCAGCGTCGCCCACATGATGGGGCAGTCGGGTACCAAGGTCACGGCCAACGCCGAGCGCAAGATGCTGCCGATCGAGGCGCACGGGCTGAAATTTGTGAGTATGGGCAACCTCTCGCCCGCCGGACAGGCCCTGGTCTGGCGCGGCCCGATGCTGCACAGCGCCATTCAGCAGTTCATCAAGGACGTGGTCTGGGGCGAACTCGATTACCTGATCGTGGACCTGCCGCCGGGCACGGGTGACGTGCAGCTTTCGCTGACCCAGACCATTCAGGTCACGGGCGCGGTCATCGTGACCACCCCACAGGACGTGGCCCTGATCGACGCGGCGCGGGCCATCGACATGTTCCGCAAGGCCAGTGTGCCGGTGCTGGGCGTGGTCGAGAACATGAGTTACTTCGTCGCGCCCGATACCGGTCACACTTACGACATTTTCGGGCGTGGCGGCAGCCGCAAACTGGGCGAACAGTTCGAACTGCTGGGCGAAATCCCCCTCGACACCGAGGTGCGCCGGGACGCCGACGCCGGGCAGCCGGGCGTGCTGGCCCATCCGAATACTCCCGCTTCACAGGCGCTGGTGCAGGTGGCCCGCAATCTGGCCGGGCAGATCAGTGTGCGTTCGCTGGCCTCGCTGCCCGACCAACTGACCGTCGTATGACCACCGTTTCCGCGCCCCCAGTCATCACGGAACGGACCAAAAAGCGACTGCTGGAACTGGTCAACCGGCACGGCGGCCTGACCGCGCAGGAGCTGGCGCAGAAGCTGGAAGTCAGTGTCCCGGCGGCGCGGCGTCATCTCTCGGACCTTCAGGACCAGGGCCTGATCGGCATGACCATCGAGCGGCCCAGCGGTTGTGGGCGGCCTCAGCACGTCTTTACGTTGACCGAGCAAGGCGAAGCGACTTTTCCCAAGACCTACTCCACGCTCTGTGTCGATATTCTGCGGCACGTCGAGCAATTGTTCGGTCAGGAAGCGGTCCAGAAGGTCTTCGATTCCCGCAACGCCGAATTTGGACAGATCCTACGGGCCGTCGCGGCGCCAGACCGTCCACTGGCCGAGCGGCTGGAACGCCTGGCCGCCGTGCTGACCGAGGCCGGTTTCGACGCCGTGGTCGAGTTCGACGGCACCGATTACTATCTGATTCAGCGCAACTGCCCTAATCTGGCGGTGGCCCGGCAATTCAAGGCGCTGTGTATTTCAGAGCTGAATCTGTATGCTGAGGTGCTGGGGCGACCGATCGAGCGTGACCAGAAGATTGCCTGTGGGCAGCGCATGTGCCGTTACCGCATCGCTGCGCCAGCTCGACTGGCCGCGTCACGGGAGTTCTGATTTTCCCCTTTTTCGAGGCCCTATGAAGAATGTTTTTTTGCCGTCCATCGGTGATGACCCCAGGCCGCTTTACAGCATAGTCGCGTGGCCCTCGGAGGCGCTCGACACCTGGATGACCCGGCAGCAGGAACGCCTCAACGTGCGCGGCTTCGGCCTACCGCACCTGAACCTGCGTGCGCCATTTCAAACGCCGCTGGAAAGTGAGGAACTGGTTTCAGCCATGCGGGAGGCTCTGCGCGGCCAGGATTCTTTCCCGGTGCGGGTCAAGGGCTGGAAACGCTTGCCCAACGTCATTTTTCTGGAATGCGAACTCGACGACACACTGCGCCGCCTGCACGAGCGGGTGCTGAGTGTCGGCCCGTCAAGTCAGGCCCCGTTCGACGGCTCCCTGTACCGCCCGCACCTTACCCTGGCCCTCGGCGTGCTGCCCTGGGCGAGCGACGAACTGTGGCAGAAAGTAGAGACACTGGTGCCGCCAGCGCATGAGTTCACCGTCAATGCGCTCAGTTTGACCAAAGAGGAACGCGGCGAAGTCCAGGAGTTGCATACCTTTCCGCTTACTCCTTGAAGCATTTGACAAAAAGAAAGTTGCCGTGTGGCCCCCTCACCCCTTGCTTCGCAAGGCCCTCTCCCACAAGGGGAGAGGGTTAACAGTGCATAGCGTTCTTATGTCAAATGCTGTGGGCTATAGAACTAAACCAGAAAGAAGGTGACCATCGAGGCCACCTTCAATTACGGGTTATCGAATACTGAAGCAGCGATCAGGCGGTAACGGGCACCTTGAGCATATTGCCCAGGCCTTCGAGGAACTTCTCGTAGCCCGCGAAGTCGAGCTGCTGCTCGTTGTCGCTCAGAGCGGTGGCGGGGCTGGGGTGAACCTCGACGTGAATACCGTCTGCGCCGACGGCCAGGGCAGCCTTTGCCAGCGGAATCAGCAGGTCGCGGCGTCCGGCAGCGTGAGTCACATCCACGATCACCGGCAGGTGGGTCATCTGTTTGGCGAGGGCCACCGCCGAGAGGTCCAGGGTGTTGCGGGTCCACTTCTCGTAGGTGCGGATGCCGCGCTCACACAGGATGACTTCGTTGTTGCCTTCGCTCAGCACGTACTCGGCGGCGTAGAGCCACTCCTCGATGGTGGCCGAGAGGCCGCGCTTGAGCAGCACCGGGCGGCGGGCGCGGCCCACTTCGCGCAGCAGAGCAAAGTTGTGCATGTTGCGTGCGCCGATTTGCAGGATGTCGGCGTACTCGGCCACCACTTCTACGTCACGGGTGTCCATCACTTCAGTCACGAACAGCTGGCCGTTTTCCTTGGCGGCGCGTGCCCCAATGATCAACCCGTCCACGCCCATGCCCTGAAAGCCGTAGGGGCTGGTGCGGGGCTTGTACGCGCCGCCGCGCAGAATCTTGACGCCCTTACCTGCCAGGAATTTGGCGGTCTCGTCCATCTGCTCCTCGGACTCGATGCTGCACGGCCCGGCGATGATGATGGGGGGGTTGCCGCCGCCGATCTTTACACCGTCGATGTCCAGCACGGTGTCCTCGGCCTTAACCTTGCGCGACATCAGCAGCTGCTTTTTGTCGTTGCTCTCTTCGAGGTCCAGGCTGGCCTTGAAGATTTCCTTGAAGATCGCTTTAACGGCTGCGCCTGTGAAGGGGC
This sequence comes from Deinococcus sp., assembly GCA_018260275.1. Lineage (GTDB taxonomy): Bacteria > Deinococcota > Deinococci > Deinococcales > Deinococcaceae > Deinococcus. Next base: position 3,602 of record JAGLBK010000132.1, on the reverse strand, counting down.
CAGGGTTCAGGCCCTCAAGTTCCTTGAGCTGCTTTTCCTCGCGGGCGGGGTCATAGTGGTTCGGGCGGCCCTCGGCGGTCTTGGCATGCCCGATCTGGGCCACGACTTCGCCGCGCCTGGACAGCAGTTTAAGCAGGTCTTTGTTGATCTGATCGATCTCGCTCCGGAGTTCATCGATGCCGCGTGGTGAGTGGGTCATACACCCAGTGTAAAAAAATCGGGTCGCCCACACCGTCTGCGCGACTAGTCAAATGTAAAGAGTTGTCCAGAAGCCAAACCTTATTCGGTGCTTCCCGGCTCCCCGGCATTGACCATGTGAACGGCAACCCGCGCCAGGGCGGCGTAAATCTCGCGGGCTTCGGCCTCAGGAATTTCGGGCGTGTCGCGCAGGGCGGCGTTCATGCAGGCCAGCCACGCACGAGCACGGCGCGGCGTGATCTCGAAGGGCAGGTGCCGCGCCCGCAGCCTCGGGTGCCCGAAGCGCTGCTGATACAGTGGCGGCCCGCCAAAAAATCCAGTCAGAAAGGCCAGCTGCTTTTCGGCGGTCAACGTCAGGTCGGTGGGAAAGATGGGGGCGAGGTCAGGATGCTGCGGCACGAGTGTGTAGAAACGCCGGATCAGCCGGGCCAGTGCTTCGGGGCCGACGCGGTCATAAACACTCCCGCCCTCGGAAAGCGAAATAGGGGCCGTCATGGGTGGCGTGCTGGCCCGGTCACTTGGCCTTGATGCTCCTGCACGCCGCGACCTGCCGGTCGGCCAGAGCACGGGAATAGGTGCTGTTGAGGTCGCTGCCGCAGTACACCGTCTTGCCGCCGACCTTCTGCCTGAGCCCGACGATATAGGTCGGTTTGCCGTACAGCGCCCCCTCGATGACATAAAAGTCGGGCGTATTGGTCACGTAGCGCTTAAACGTATAAACGTCGCCCGCGGCCCCTTTCATCTCGGCGCTGCCACGCACGCTATCGGCATCGACATCGCCCTTGCCGACGACATACAGGTTCAGTGAAAAGTCCTGGGGGTCGGTGAGCCGCCAGCTGCCTCCGGTCATATTTTCGAGCTGCGTACCGGCGGGAACGGCCATAGAGGCTTTCAGGCCCGTTTTGCCGAGGTCAAGTCTGGTCGAACCTGCTGCCCCGGCAACGGAAATCAGCAGGAGGATGGCCGGAAAGGTGCGCCAGAGCTTCATACGGCTCATTCTAAAGAATCGGGAGCTGGAGCGGGTCGCAGAAGCCGGTCGCCAGACAAGCACGCTGCCCAGACACAAATTCCGCATCAAGTCTTCACAAGCCGGTGTTAAAAGGAGGTATGAAACGACTCTCTCTGGCCCTCCTGACCCTTGCCGCCACGACCCTGGCCCCGGTGGCCCTGGCGGCTGGCGGCGACAATGCCCGCACCCCCGAAGAAGTGATGGCCCAGTGCAACCTGACGCCCGAGCAGGATCAGGCCAACGCACAGGCAGCGGTTCGCAGCTCGGCCCAGAACACGCTGGCCGCGGCGGCCGCCATGTACAAATCGAGCTACAGCGGCGTGAGCTACAACCTGAACGTCGGCCCGGCCAGCATCAACGGCGACAGCGCCACCGTGCGGGGTAGCATTACCCTGCGGGCCACCAACGTTGCCACGAAACAACCCGTGGGCGGCACCTACAGCGGTGTGGTCAACCTGACCCGCACGGGCTGCAATTGGGAAACCACTGGCTACGCACGCGGCTGAGCCAATTCTTATTCCGCTCAACCCAGAACATGCGGCGTTCAGCTTCGGTTAGGGCTGAGGCCGGGCATTCGGCAGGATGTCTACCTAAATATCGGGCAAAGTGTCGGTCCACTGCTGCCTGGCAAAACCGACCTCGAAGACCCTCAGGCGCAGGACATAGCGCCCCGGTTCCAGCGGCAGCGTCGGATTGAAGTGATCGAGCGGAACCTCCAGCGCCAGCGGGCAGGTTCTTCTGGCCGGGCAGTCGAGTAGCATTTCGCCCAGCGTCATCGGGCATGATTCGTCCTAGCGCACTGGGTGAAGTTGCCGATCCAGCAAGACAAAATCCACGGCCCGCCCTCCGGCGCTCAGCGTTTGCTTGCGACCTGCGCCTGTCTCGTGGGCTCACACGCCATGGCCTCCGTGAGCTGTGAATCCAGCCGCTGAGCCTGGGCCGTGCCCCAGCAGGCGACCACGCCCAGGAAGGTGACGCGCCAGAATGCTATCCGCCAGAACATGCCTGAGCTTAGAGTAGTTTGCATAAATAAGGCCACAAACAACGTGGCCTTTTTATGCCGAGCGGAGCGAGTGACTTTTAATGAGTAGCTGGAATAATGGAGCGACCAATCCCCTTCATGGGTGCTGTTCTGGTCAAGAAGCTGTTTGGGGTGGGTTTCTCCAAATGGCGTAATTATGCAAACTGCTCTAGCGCCTGAGCCAGCTATATCCAGGCCAAATTTCAATTCTGCCGGAAGTGATCTGATAGCCTGCCCGCATGTTCGAGTCGTTGGGAAACAAGTTGCAGGACATCCTGGATCGGGTGGGCCGTGAGAGCAAGCTGAGCGAGGCACAGGTCAAGGCCACCATGCGCGAAATCCGTATGGCCCTGCTGGAAGCCGACGTGAATTTCGGGGTCGCCAAGGATTTTGTCGCTACCGTCTCCGAGAAGGCCGTGGGGCAGGAGGTCCTGGGAAGCCTTAACGCGGGCCAGACCATCGTGAAGCTGGTACACGACGAACTGGTCGAGACGCTGGGCGGCAAGACTTCTATGCCCGAGCTGAAGACCCAAGGCAATGTCTGGTTCATGGTCGGTCTTCAGGGGGCCGGGAAAACCACCAGCACGGGCAAGCTGGCCTCGTACTACAAGGGCAAGGGGCGGCGCGTGCTGCTGGTCGCCGCCGACACCCAGCGCCCGGCGGCGCGTGACCAGCTCGAAGTGCTGAGCAAGCAGGTCGGCGTGCCGGTACTCAAGGTGGCCGACAACGAAACCCCGCAGGAAACCAGGCGCCGGATCGACGAGCACCTCAAGAACGATTTCCGCGACCTCGTGATCGTGGATACGGCAGGCCGCCTTCAGATCGACGCCGCCCTGATGGATCAGCTCGCCGCCCTGCAACAGGAACTCGGCCCCACCGAAACGCTGCTGGTCGTAGACGCCATGACCGGTCAGGAAGCCTTGAACGTGGCGCAGGCGTTCGACGAGCGGGTCAACGTCTCGGGCCTCATCATGACGAAGATGGACGGCGACGCCCGTGGGGGCGCGGCCCTCTCGGCGCGGGCGGTGACGGGCAAACCGATCTACTTTGCCGGGGTCAGCGAAAAAATCAGCGGCCTGGAGCCATTTTACCCTGACCGGGTGGCCGGGCGCATCCTGGGGATGGGCGACGTGATGGGCCTGATCGAGCGGGCGCAGCAGGCCGACCTCAAGGCCGTAGAAGCCCAGAAAGCGGGCGACTTCGACCTCGAAGACCTGATGAACCAGCTGCGCCAGATTCGCAAGCTGGGGCCGCTGGGCGACCTGATGAAGATGATTCCCGGCATGAGCCGCGCCCTGCCCGAAGGCTTCAGCGTCGATGAAAAGCAGCTTCAGCCCACCCCCCCCCCCATTTCCAGCATTACCGCCAAGGAGC
>JAGLBK010000131.1 GCA_018260275.1 Deinococcus sp. | reverse complement strand
CGACATAGACCCATAGGTCCATATTCATCTCGGAACTGACCGACGCGACATGGCCCTGTGCCGAGGCCGCATAGACCTGCTGTGAAGCGCCGCCCCGCACGGCGTTGAGTGCCGCAAAGCCAAAGCCCCTGGCCACCGCATTACTGGAAGTCAGGTCGCCTGTACAGCCTACGTTCGCCATGATCGTGCTGGCCGACACCAGCTGCCCGGCCAGCGCACCCGCGTCCGGCAGGGTCAGCGTAAAGCTGCCGTCAGCCGCCACAGGGGCCGAAGCCAGCACCGTCGTTCCTGTTCCGGCAAGTGAAATCGTACCGGTACCCGAGCCACTCTTGACCGTTCCAGCGACCTGAACGGGGGCCGCCGCCGGGGTTTTAGGATCTGACGAGCAGCTCGACAGGGCGACGGTCAGGGCAGCCAGCATCAACGGAGCAATCGATCTATTCATAGGATTTTAGCTTAACAGGCGGTCATATCAATTTTCTTAAAACTCAGTTCTATGAAGGGCCACGCGACAACGTGGTCTCCACCTTTTGGCTGTTGGTTCCTCATGCCAGACCCGCTATTCTCGCTCGGTGCTTCGTCCGCCTGCTTTTATTCTGCTTGCTCTCGCAGGACTCACGGCGCTGCTTTCTCCGGCAGTTCCGGCCCTGCTGCGTTACGGAACCCTGCCGCACAAAGCGGAGGGACCGATCAATCTCGTGCTGGCGGGTATGGATGTCGATTACGACTGGAAAGCCCCCGTCTGGCCCTACCCGGCCAAGCCCCTGGATTTCAAGACCCGCACCGACACGCTGATGCTGGCGCAAATTCGCCCAGGTGGGCAGATCAACCTGCTGAGTATTCCGCGCGACACCTGGGTCGATATCGGCGGTTACGGCTGGGGCAAGATCAACAGTGCCAACAAACACGCCGCCGAAACCTCGCCGGATGACCCCGAAGCCGGACCCAGAGCGCTGATGACCACCGTACAGAAGCTGACAGGCGTCCCCGTCGATGGCTACCTGTTCTTATCGCTCAGCGCCGTGCGTGACCTGACCAACGCGGCGGGCGGCGTCACGGTGGACGTGCCACAGCGCATGAAATACGACGATAACGCCGGGCACCTGCACATCGACCTGCAACCTGGCCCCCAGAACCTCACCGGCGAACAGGCCGAGGGCTTTCTGCGTTTCCGGCACGACGGCATGTCGGATATAGGCCGCGTCGGGCGGCAGCAGGCGTTCATCGGTGCGCTGAGCAACAAACTCCGCAGTCCGCTGAACTGGTGGCGCTTGCCGGGCGCTGCCGGAGCGATCAACCGCAATACCAAGAGCGGCCTGACACGCACTCAGGTCGGCGAACTGCTGGGCGCAGTCCTGAACGGCCCTAAAATTAGTGCCCTGACCCTGCCCGGCAGCTTCGGCCAGGGCGGAACCTGGGTGGCGGACCGCCCGGCGCTGCGCCAGCTGGTGCAGCAGCACTTCCGCGATCCCAGCGACCCGCGCAACCAGACCATCAGCGTGGTCAATCTGGCTGCCCCTGCAGGCAGCGCCGCGCGGCTGAAATCGCGGCTGGAAGCCAGCGGGTACGCTTCGGTCAATATTGCCGAGGAACCCCGCCACGAAACCACCACGACCATTTCCGGCACCGGGGCGAACCGGGTGCGGCAGACCCTGGGATTCGGCAGCGTCAGCAACGAAGCGCCGACCGCCGGGGCAGAAACGACTATCCGGCTGGGTAGCGACACACCGCCGAACTGACCAGAATGACAGGTCAGGCGGCCATGAATTCGATTTTGCAGTTTTGCACGCCCATACCGTTCAGAACGGTATTTCCTCCTGTCCGTGTTCTGGTCAAACCCCTGTAGCTGCAATCGCTCCGAGGAGGGCCAGCGGAGCCGTTTCTGCTCTCAGAATGCGTGGGCCGAGCGTCACCGCCTGGGCACCCCGCGCCAGCAATCCAGCCATCTCCTGCTCCGAGAGTCCTCCTTCCGGGCCACTCAGGACCGTCAGGGGCGCCTGCCAGTCGAGCAGCTCGGTCACGCGGGCCTGACTGCCGGGGTGGGCGACCAACAGTCTGCCTTCCCAGCTCAGGCTGGCGATGGCGACCGGTTCCAGCACTTCGGGCGTGACCGTGCGCTCGGATTGCCGCGCGGCTTCGCTGGCAATGCGGCGCAGGCGAACCAGCTTCTGTGCGCCGATCTCCCGCGCCTCGGCGTGTTGTGTGACCAGGAGTTGCACGTGGCTGACCCCCAGTTCGGTGGCGGCCCGCACCACGTCGGCCAACTTATCGCCCTTGAGCAGCGCGATCGCCAGGGTCACGGGCGCGGGCAGCTCGGCCCCGCGCGACTGCACCTGCACTTCAGGGGCCAGTTCCAGCACGGCCCGGCCTTCTTCCAGTTCGCGCAAGACGGCGCTGGCCTGCCCACCGCGCCCGTCGAACACCTGAATAACTTCGCCGGGCCGCAGCCGTAGCACCTGCACATGCCGGGTTTCCTGCGGCCCCAGGACGATCTGCGCCACAATTTCGGGCACTTGAATGCGGTGGGCCATGGGCCGCCTCAGTCCTCGCCTCGCCGCGCGGTTACCAGCGCCCACTCGCCGTCTTCACGAACCGCCACGTCGGTAAAGCCCTCGCGGTCAAGTGCGGCGCGTACCAGCGCCAGTTTGCTGGTCAGGATACCGGTCAAAATTAGTGGGCTGCCCGCTTGAAGGTGCGTGGCATATTCGCCCACCAGCAGATCGTGCAGCTCGGCGTACAGGTTGGCGACCAGCACACCGAACGGCTGATCCTCCAGCATGGGCAGGTCTCCCAGCCCCAGGGTGCCTTCCTCGAACTGAACCTGTTCGGGCGTAATCCCGTTATTGGCGGCGTTCTCACGGGCAATCGGAATGGTCACCGGGTCGATATCCACCCCCAGGCTCCACTCTGCCCCCAGCAGGGCCGCCGCCATCGCCAGCACGCCGCTGCCCGTGCCGACATCCAGCACCCGCTGGCGGCTTAGGTCCAACTCGCTCAGCGCCTCGACCGCCATGCGCGTGGTCGCGTGGTGCCCAGTTCCAAAGGCCATGCCGGGTTCGATGACCAGCGCCCGCTGCCCCGCTGGAACCTCGCCGCGCTGCCAGGGGGCTACGATGGTTATCTTGCCCGCCTGCACCGGCCTGAGGTTGCGTTTGAATTCTGCCTGCCAGTCCTGATCGGTTTCTTCCAGCCACTCACCATCCCGGATGTCATCAGGCAGGTCCTGTTTTTCGTCGAAGTAAGCGCGGATCAGCCCCGCCCGCTCTTCTAATCCGGTGGCCCCGGCCTCCCACAACAGGTCGAGGTGAGCTTCACGGGTGTCGAACGTTCCAGGCAGGTGATACACGAGCATAGGCCGAGTGTAATGCAGTCGGCACAGAGGCGGGCCACTCTACAGAGGGTCAGGAAGCGGGGCCAAGAAGAAGGGCCAGCAAGAAGAGTCGGCGGGGCCACGACCCGGAACCCTGAATTCTTAACGAAAGCCGCCGGGGGCCAGGGCTTCATTTATGCTGAGCACATGATCAAGTACCGTAAACAGAACGCGCTGGAACCCGAAAAAGACGCCGAATTCAGCCTCAACCTGACCCCCCTGATGTTTTTCAGCGTGGGCTACCTCGCCATGAAAGCCCTGATTGGCACCGTCCGCCGCGCCAGCTGAGGCTCAGCGGCCCTGCCTTCCTGCCACCCCTGGCAGACACCACCATCAGGGGCAGCGCAGGGTTTTAATGTGTGCGATACTTCTCAGCAGGTATATCCATGACTAATCCTCCCGAACAGCAGCAATTCAAGAGCGCCAGCAGCAACCGTTTCGTGGTTCCCGGCTGGACCAGCCTGGTGCCCGGCAAGCCCGACACCGTCGAAATCCAGCTCGATATCGATCCCCGCGACAAGGAACGCCAGCAGGCCGTGTTGCTCATCGAGTACTGGGCCACCAACGAAGAGCTGACCCTGCAAAGCCTCCTGCCCGCCCGCGCCTTCGTGGCGGCCGGGCAAGACGGCTGGTGCATTTTCGTGCCCACGCAGGGCCGCGTGCTGGTGCGGGCCATCGACGCGCAGCCCGATCCGCCTATCCTGGCAAGCCACTGGATCAACATCGATCCCCAGACAGTGCCGGGCACGGTGGTCAACGTGGTGGTCAAGTTCCCCGACGCCCCCACGCCCGCGCAGAACCTGCTACTGAACAACAACAACTGAGCACACCCAGCCGCGCCCAGTGCGGCACCCCCTGAAAGAGAGTCGGCAGCTGAGGCCCACTCTCTTTTCTCATGCCCCTTTCTCAGTGGTCAGGGGAAGAGCGACCATGAAAGCGGTATGGTGGGCGGAGCGTGGACAGTCAGACCCAGCAGCCAGACCAGTTGACCGCCCCCGACCTTCTTGCGCCCGAAGTCCATGCGCGGCTGGCGGCGGGAGACGAAGCTGCCTGGCACGAATTTGTCAGCACGTACGAAAACCGCATGTACGGCTATCTGTACCGGCTGGAGGGTAACAGCGACGACGCCCTCGACCTGACCCAGGAAGTGTTTTACCGGGCGTGGCGTTCTATCGCCACCTTTCATCCGGGCGAGCGTGTCCTGCCCTGGCTGTATCAGGTGGCCCGCAATACCCAGATCGAGTCTCACCGCCGCAAACAGCACCAGCGCTTTAGCCTCGACGAGGCGCGTGAGGAAGTTGGTTTCGAGGTCACCAGCCATGCCCGAACCCCTGTGCAAGCCGCCGAGAGTGAACAGGCGCAGGACCGGGTGCAGCGTGCCCTGATGAAACTGGCCCCCGAATACCGCGAGGCTGTGGTGCTGCGCTTTGTCGAGGACCTGCCCTATGAAGAAATTGCCCGCTTGCAGGGAATTGCCACCGGCACCGCCAAGAGCCGGGTGTTCCGCGCCAAGGAGCAGCTGGCCGAACTGCTGGCCGACGTGGCCGACATCAATTGATAAGTTGCGTGGGCCACAGGACATCCTCAGCGCACGTCCTGCACCGGACCTCACGACCCTGAAGCAGCGGCTCGACACTCTGGAGGTACCCCTATGAAAGCTATCTGGAATGGTCAAAGCATCGCGCAGTCCGGTCAGACCGTCGTGGTCGAAGGCAACCACTACTTTCCGCTCAGTAGCGTGCGGCAGGAATACCTGAAACCGTCGAGTACACACACGGTCTGCCCCTGGAAAGGCACAGCAAGTTATTACACCCTGGAAGTCGGCGGGCAGCAGAACGTGGACGCCGCCTGGTTCTACCCCGCGCCGAAGGAAGCCGTCGGGCAGATCAGGGGTCACGTGGCCTTCTGGAAAGGTGTGCAGGTTACTGGCGAATGACCGGGGACTTCCCCGATGTGGCTGCGCTGTGGGACGCCCTTCCGGAAGCCAGGAAACACGCCATCACCCTGACCGTCACACAAGGCGACCTCGACGACCTGCACCACGTCAACAACACGGTCTATCTAGCTTGGTGTGAACAGGTGGCGCGGCAGCACGCGCTGCGGCTGGGGCTGGGCACGGCCACCCTGGTCGAACTCGGCGCGGTGCCCGTTACGCGTCAGCATGTCATTCGCTACCAGAAAGCGGCCCTGCTGGGCGACACGGTGCGCGTCCGTACCGCCCTGATCGCCAGCCAGGGACTGCGCAGCACCCGCGCTTACACCATTGACCGCGTCAATCCCGGCGACCTGCCTTCTGGCGTGCGCCTGTGCGCATGCTGCACCGACTGGGTCTGGGTCGATCCGCTATCCGGCCACCCTAAACGCACCCCCGCCGAAGTCCTGAGGCGCTTCGGCTTTCTGGAATAAATGGCCTGGCCTGCTTGAGCCGTCTAAACTGTCGCCCATGACCGGAAAAACCATTGCCCCCGACGATCGCGCCCGCCTCGACCAGATCTTTATGCAGGTGATCTTGGATGTTCAGGCACAGGTGCAGCAGACCACACCGCCACAAACGGGGAATCTTGCCGCCATGTTTCATAAGGAAACCGTCGGAGACGCCTTACAGGGCTGCGCCATGCTCATTGCAGGCTGGAACCAGGGCCGTATAGACGAAGCGGGAGCCACGCGCACCACTAAAGCTCTGCGGGCGCTGAACCTGCCCGAACTGGCCGCGCGAATTCAGAAACTGGAACAGATCGACGAGGGATAAAGCTCAGGACTTACGCGTTATTTATTTCTCCTCCGAAGATCAAAAATAGTTTTTCCGCACTGAGACGGCTTCGTCGCCCACCACCTCGCTGCGCGCTCTGCGAGTCTCAGCCTCTGCAAGCAGCTCTAATGAGTCCCCGGAGAAGCTAAAAACAGCGTGTTGGACGCGATCTGATTTTATTTCGCGTAAGTCCTGAGTTGGGGCGATTTCCAGCGCATTCGGGCCAGCATTTTGCGATACCGCAATCAGCAGGTCATTCCCACATTGCCGCCTGAAGGACAGACCTGAGTGGATCTAGCGGCGGCGACCCATCAGAAACCACGCGGCGGCAGCGGCCAGAAAGCCCACACCAGCATAAGTCCATAGATTAGGACCGCTCTGCTGCACCACAGTGGGCGTGCCGTAACTCGGGTAAGAGGGCACCGGCTGGGGCGTCACGGCATTAGCGATACCGTTGACCGCCGTGAAGATGAGCGCGTACTTGAGAATGTCGTAGCCGATTCCGTGCTGGCGGTAATAACTCTGCGGGTAGGGGTAGTAGCGCCCCGGCTGAAGCTGGTACTGATACTGACTGCTGGGCGCTGCACTGTAGGTAATCGCGCTGCGGGAAACCCCGGCGGGCAGCGTCACCTTGTTCCAACCGTTCAACTGCGCCGGAGTCACTCTGGCAGCGGCCGCCGTATTCAGCGGGTGACTGCGGATAGCCACGTTGCTGGGCAGGCTTGTCGTTTGACGCTGGGTTGTTTGACGCTGGGCCGCGCTGGGCGTGCGGGAACTCGCGGATGAACCCGGCGAAGTATAGCGGGTGCTCGATGAGGTATTGCGCGGCGGAGTGGGCACAGAGCGCGGAACGTAACGGGGAGCAGACCGGTAGGTGCTACTCCGGGAAGGCGTACTCCGGGAGCTGCTGCTCCGGCTTCCGCCGAACCCACCCCCACTCCGGCGAGCAGCGTCGGTCAACCCGGAAGTCAGGGTCAGCCCGGCCAGCAACAGAACAGCAAATCGCTTCATCAGAAGAGAGTACGCGGCCAGGGGGCCTTAAGTTCCCCGCCCCGGCCTGCGCCCCGCGCGATCAGTACACATTCCCCGGCAGCCCGGCCAGCACTGCCTGCGCCTGCTCGGCGTCACGGCCAAGCTGGGCCTTCAACTCTTCCAGACCGGCAAACTTCTGCTCGCCACGCAACCTGTCATAAAACTTGACCTGAAGTTCCTGGCCGTAAAGGTCTTTGTCGAAGTCGAACAGATTGACCTCGAAGCGGCGCTCGGTGCCGTTCACGGTAGGCCGGACACCGACATTCGCCATGCCTCCCCAGCGCTCCTCCCGCCCGCCCCGCTCGCGCTGCACCGTC
>JAGLBK010000130.1 GCA_018260275.1 Deinococcus sp. | reverse complement strand
GGCGATGTCGGGGGCGCTCCCGTGTACCGACTCGAAAATACCGAACTTGTCGCCCACATTGCCGGAAGCAGCGATGCCCAGCCCGCCCACCAGTCCGGCGGCGAGGTCAGACAGGATGTCGCCGAACATGTTGGTCATAACCATCACGTCGAACTGCTGGGGGTTACGAACCAGCTGCATGGCGGCGTTGTCCACGATCATGGTGCTGGTGTTCAGGCCCTCGACGGTCTTGGTATGGTTCAAAATCGTGTTCATGAACAGGCCCTGCGTGACGGGCAGCACGTTGGACTTGTGTACCACGGTCAGGCGCTTGCTGCGCTTCATGGCGAGGTCGGCGGCGAACTTGCCGATGCGCTCGCTGGCCCCGCGCGTAATCACGGTGTCGGCGATGGCGGTGTCGCCGTACAGGCGCTCCTGCTCGACGTACAGGCCCTGGGTGTTTTCACGCACGATGACCAGGTCCACGTTTTCGTAACTGTGGGGCACCGGGCGGGTCTTGGTGGGGCGCACGTTGGCGTACAGGCCGTACTTCTGCCGCAAGTGACGGATGGCGCCGAAGAACCCGGCGGGCTTTTCGCCACTGGGGCTGGTGGCCGCGCCGAACAGGGTCGCGTCGGTGCTCTCGACGGCGTCGTAGGTGGCCTGGGGCACGCTGGTGCCGTGGTCGAGGAAATACTCGTACCCGGCCTCTGCAGGAACATATTCGGCGTCGAAGCCAGCGGCATCGAGCACGCGGCGGGTGGAGGGAATGACTTCGTGGCCGATGCCGTCCCCTTCGATTAAGCAAATGCGGTATTTAGCCATAGCAAGGGCCAGTGTAAACGAACCAGCTTTTTGCCGCACGTTCTGCCGCCATATGGTCGTTACTGCTCATGTAACGACCGCGCCGTGGCCCAGGCTCTGGCACAGGTCGCGCACCAGCCGGTCGGCCAGCAGCGGCCCCAGCAAAAACCCCTTGCTGCTCAGTCCCGAGAGCCGCCATACCCCCCGCTCGTCCGGCCCGGCCTGCAAGCCGCTGAGCCGTGAACCTGTCCAGCGCCCGGTAACACCAACGCCGCCCAGGTCCGCCAGCGCCTCCCCCTTGTTCAGCAGCCAGCCCAGCGATTTCAGGGGCAGTGCGGGGGGCCGCCAGTTCGGGGCCGGGGCCTCGAAGGTGCCGCCCAGCACGCCGCCTCGGGCATCCGGCGACAGGTAAGCCCCGAAGCTGAGCGGAAGGTCCGACACCGCCCGGTCGAGCTTCAGCACGCTGCCCATGCGGTGGGTCGCTGTCTCGCCTGCCCAGGTCACGCCGACGGAGCCGCCGCAGAAAATGACGGCGTCGGCGTGGAAGGTGGCCGGGCCTGTCTGGTCGGCGGTCTGGTCTGTGGGCTGTACCGCGAGCTGAACGGTGACCCGGTCTGAAGTCCACGCGGTCGCTCGTCCGGCCACCACCATTGCCCCCGACGCGGCCAGAAGCGCCCCGCACAATGCGTTGCCGTCTACCCAGCCTGCATCGGGTAGCCACAGCACATGCGCCCAGCCCGGGGCCAGCGGCGCGGCTGGCCTGACCCAGTCGTGGTTCAGGTCGGCGGGCAGGTGGCTCCTAAATTTGGCGTGGGTTCGGTCGTCCGGAATGGGCCTCAGCACCCCGCTCCGGGCGTGTGGGACGCGGTGCCCCTGTGTTTCCAGCTCCCGGATCAGTCCCCAGGTAAAGTGCATGCCCGCCAGCGCGTCGGCGTCCACCTGCCCCGATTGCCCGCGCACCGGGTTGACGAGGGCCGAGGGTACGTGGCTGGCGGCGTGGATTCCGGCGTCTATAACGGTGGTTTCCAGGCCCGCCCGGCCTAGAAAATAGGCGACGGCGGCTCCCGCGACGCCTCCTCCGATGACGACGGCCTTCATTCCTCTCGCACGGCCCGCAGGCATTCGCGTTTGCCGGGGGCACCGGGGCGGCGTTCGACCCGCAACCCCGCGTCCTGCATGGCCCGGCGCACGTGCCCGGCGGCGCTGTAGGTCGCCAGAACGCCACCCGGAGCCAGCGCAGCGGCCAGCCGCTCCACGAATTTGGGCGTCCAGACCTCGGGGTTGCGTGTGGGGGAAAAGCCGTCGAGGTACAGGGCGGTGGCCCAGTTCTGCGGTAAGTCGGCTTTCAGGACGTCCTCGAAGCGCACTGTGAGCTGCCGTTCACCTTCCTGCATCTGAAGTTCGGGCTGCTCTGTACCGGTCGGCCAGGCGGCCAGCGCTTTATGCCAGAGCGGCTGCTCTGCGCCCTCGCCCCCGTGGGCTACCTCGCGCAGCATGTCGGCGGGGGCCGGGTCGAACTCGTAGGCCAGATAGGCCAGCGGAACGCCGCGCCGCGCCGCGTCTGCCAGGGTCGCGCGGAAGTTGACGCCCACGCCGAAGCCGATTTCCAGCACCCGGGGGGCCGGATTCAGCTGAGTTCCGGTGCCTTCGACAAAGACGTGCCGGGCCTGGGTTGCCGCGCCGTGCCGCGAGCCGTAAGCCTCGCCGAAGCGGGCATTCAGGGCGGTACGGGAGCCGTCGGGCGTGAGCAAAACGGAAGAAGCGGCCTCGGACATCGCAGACAGGATAAGCCCTGGCATGGCTTGGCCCTGTCGCTCCCTGGCCGGTGGGCCGCGCGTCAGTGCTCCAAGCTGTAGATGAATGAGGCGATTTCCGCGCTGCTTCTGAGCACTACCAGCCGCAGCCCCGGCACGGTTTTCAGCTGGGCCAGTTGCCACTGCGCTTGCGGCCCGAATTTCCAGATGCTTGCAGCAATTCCCGCGAAGGCCACCCAGCCTGCTGTCCGCCGTGCGGGTAACGCCCCAGCGCCTCGCGTGTCAAGGCCCGCCACAGGCACAGCCAGCGCGGGGGCATCAGGAAAATGACCGTATCGGCGTAGTAAGCCCATTCCAGCAGTGTGCTCGAAAAGTTACCGTCGATGATCCAGCGTTCCCCCGCCAGCGCCGCTTGCAGCCGTAAAAGCCACAGCCCCCGCTCTACCTTTTGCTAGCTGGGATTCCAGTACAGGTCGTCCAGATGGGTCAGGGGCAGACCCGTTTGGGCCGCCAGTTTTTGAGCCAGGGTGCTTTTGCCCGCGCCGGGGCTGCCGACCACCAGAAGTCGCTGCATCCTCAAAAAATAAGGCAGAGAGGACTCTTCCCCCTCTGCCAGCTGGCTTACCGCCTGCCGCTTTACGCGCCGAAGTGGCCTCTCACGCCCGCCACCGTTTCGCCGATTTCACCCAGCACCAGACGGTCGAGCAGCGCGGAGCTGGAGCCGGTGGACTGCGACACGGCTTCCAGGTAGTGAATGATGTAACTCTCGGCCACCAGCGCGTTAAACGTCAGGCCGAAGCGGGCAATCGCACCGTGGAATTCGCTGGCTTCCTCCGCCGACAGGACGGCGCTGCTGCGGCGAATCGCTTCACCTTCGACAAAGCTCCAGGCCCCGATCATCATCGGATTCTTGACCTGACGAACCACGTGAATCAGGCCCACGAAGGTCATCCAGTCCCAGAAGGAATCGTCGCGGGGGCCGTTCACGACCCGCGCCCACCAGTTGACGAGGGTCTGCTCCACCTTGGGGCGCTCGCCCTCGCGGAAGATTTCAGCCGTGGGGCCGTGGGCGTACAGCATGTCGTAAAAGCCCTTGACGATATCGGGCGTCCACGAAAGCATCATGTCGCGGTGCCGATCGAACACTTCGCCGTCGTGGGCCGAAAAGACGGTCTGGGGCGGCATCTGATGGATGATGGTGCGGCGCATTTCCTGGAGATGGGTGAGACTGTCGGACATTTTTGGACTCCTTACCTGCGTAATTTGAGGGCCATTCAAACATGACTTTTATGACATTTCTCTCACGACGCTGCTGAACCCGGTCTAATGACTTACGGCTGACTTTCGCGCCACCACAACTATTGATGACGTGCTAAGTCGGTGTCAGTCGGAATCTGAATTATGAGAGGGGAAGTACTGTCGGCAGCAGCGCAAACTCGATTCCCCTGGACGTTGAGTAAGCCAGAAGGCGACATCAACTAACCGCGTTATCAATAGTTCGCCGCTGCCCTCGCCCACGGGTTGCCGTTGCCA
The DNA here is from genome assembly GCA_018260275.1 of Deinococcus sp. GTDB lineage: Bacteria > Deinococcota > Deinococci > Deinococcales > Deinococcaceae > Deinococcus. Next base: position 3,456 of record JAGLBK010000130.1, on the reverse strand, counting down.
GCCGCCGTAAAGGTGCTGCACCTCGAAACCCGCTGCGGTCAGGCTCCCGCGCAGTTCCGCTTCCGAACGAAACCGCAGGGTGCTCTGATCGGTGACGGTTTCGCCTGTGGCTGGAAAATGGACGTGGCCCGTAAAAGTGACGCAGCCGTCTGCCACGCGCTCCAGTTCGGTCCACGTTTCGAGTCTCTGACCGTCTGGCAAAGTGAACACTTCACGCTCGCCCCCCGAATCCCACGTGTCCCAGCCCCGTGCCGCCGGGTCGCGCGAGTCGAAAGCGAGCTGGCCGCCTGGAACGAGGGCGCGGCGTAACTCGCGCAGAGTCCTGTCCCACTCGGCTTCGTCTACGAAAACCTGCGCCACGTGTGAAGTCATCAGGGCAAGGTCGAACGCCGCGTCCGGGGCAGTTTCGGCAGTGCCGCAGAGCCATGTGGCCGCCTCTGCTCCCGGCTTTTGCCGGGCGGCGTCCAGGGAAGGCTGCGCCGGGTCTATGCCTGTGACATGGTGCCCCGCCCTGGCTAACGCGGTGGTCAGGCGGCCCGTTCCACAGCCCAGATCCAGAATGCGCCTGCTGGGCCGCTGGTTGGCCAGTTCCAGAAAAAAGTCGTCATCCGGTGCCCAGCGGTTTTGCAGGTCGTACAGGGCGACCAGACGGGGGTCGTGGTATTCGGCGTGTGACACGGTGTCAGCTTAGCTGTCCGGCTCAGCGGAGCGACATACGCCAGTTGGCCTGTTCAGCGTTTCGCCGGGGTGCTAACCTCACGGTACGCTTCTATGAAACTGTTGCCCGCGCCTGTTGCTCTGGCCTGCCTGTCCGTATGCCCGGGCGGGGGGCGCGTCGCCCGGCTGCTCAATCAGCGCCGGGCACCCTGAGGCCTGTTCCGGTTCAACTGTGTCCAATTCAACTGTGTCCAATTTAACCGTGTCTAATCAACCGTTCAACCGTGCTCACCGGAGGTTCTATGACCCGTCCAGACCAGGAAAAGACTGTTTTATCCCGCGAAGGCGAGACTCAGGCGGCGTTCGCTGCCGGGGCTGCTGCCTACGATCAGGCTCAGCAACAAAGCGACATGGTGCAGATTCTTGCGCCCGACGGCACGGTCGTGCGGCCCGACCTACTGCCCGACACCGCCACTCAATTGCGTTTGTACCGCCAGATGCGCCGCGCCCGGCAGTTCGACGAGCGCGGCTGGGTGCTGTACCGCCAGGGCCGTCTGGGGGTCTTTCCGCCCTTCGGGGGTATGGAAGGCAGTCAGGTTGGCACGGCGGCGGCCCTAACCAAAGACGACTGGCTTTTTCCGACCTACCGCGACACGGGCGCGGCCCTGACGCTGGGGCTGCCGATTGCCCGCACGCTGGCCTACTGGCGTACCTCGCCGCACGGCTGGCACATGCCCGAAGACCTGAAGGTGCTGCCCTTTTACATTCCTATTGCCACCCAGTACCCGCACGCGGTGGGGGCGGCGCTGGCCGAAAAGCGCCAGGGCACCCGCAACGTGGCGATGGCCTTTATCGGTGACGGTGGCAGCAGTGAGGGCGACTTTCATGAGGCGCTCAACTTTGCCGGGGCGCTCAATGCCCCGTGCGTGTTCATTTTGCAAAACAATGGCTGGGCCATCAGCGTGCCGACCCGCACCCAGACAAAGGCGACCAACCTCAGCCGCCGCGCCGAGGGCTACGGAATTCCCGGCGTGCGCGTGGACGGCAACGACGTGCTGGCGACCTGGCACGTGACCAGCGAGGCCGTGCAGCGGGCCAGAAACGGCGAAGGCCCCACCCTCATCGAAACCGTGACCTACCGCATGAAGGCGCACACCGTCGCCGACGATCCCAGCCGCTACCGCACCGAGGCCGACAGCGCCGGATGGGCCGAGAAAGACCCGGTCAACCGCCTGCGGGCGCATCTGCTGAACACGGGAATCCTGACCGAGGAATCCGAGGCCGCGCTGCTGGCCGAGGTCGCCCAGGAATTCGAGGACGCCCTGAAAGAAGCCGACAGCTACCCCGACCCCCAGCCCGCCGAGATTCTGGAACACGTCTTTGCCGAGCCGACGCCGCAGCTGGTACGTCAGCAGGCCGAGCTGCTCGCGGAGGTCGAAGCGTGAGTGCCACAACCAAAACCATGACCATGATCGCCGCGATCAATGACGCGCTCGATCTTGCCCTGAAACATGACGACGGCGTGCATATCTTCGGCGAGGACGTGGGCGTGATGGGCGGGGTGTTCCGGGCTACCGATGGCTTGCAGCAGAAATACGGCGTAGAGCGCGTGTTCGATACGCCGCTGGCCGAGGCGGGCATCGTGGGTATGGCGATCGGCATGGGGCTAGCGGGCCTGAAACCTGTCGCCGAGATTCAGTTCGCGGGTTTCATGTACCCGGCGCTCGACCAGATTCTCTCGCACCTGGGGCGCTATCGCCACCGCACCCGCAGCCGCTATCACCTGCCGCTGGTCATCCGGGCGCCCTACGGTGGCGGCGTGCATACCCCCGAGCAGCACGCCGACAGCCCCGAGGCGATCGTGGCCCATACGCCCGGCGTCAAGGTGGTCATTCCCAGCACCCCCGCCGATGCCAAGGGACTGTTGCTCGCGGCCATCGCCGACCCCGACCCGGTGTTCTTCTTCGAGAGCATCAAGATGTACCGCTCGCTCAAGGAGGAGGTGCCGGAGGGCCATTACACCCTGCCCATCGGTCAGGCCCGCGTGGTCACCGAGGGCAGCGACGTGACGGTCATCTGTTACGGCGGCATGGTCGAGGTGGTGCAGAAGGCGGCGGAAGCGGCCCGCGCCGCCGGAATCGGTGCCGAGATCATTGACCTGCGGACGCTGGTGCCGCTTGACCTCGACACGATCCTGGGCAGTGTCCAGAAGACGGGCCGGGTGGTCATCGTCACGGAAGCTCCGCGCACCGGGGGCTTTCACAGCGAAATCTCGGCCAATATCGCCGAGGAAGCCATCGAATTTCTGCGTGCGCCGATTGTGCGCGTCACCGGCTACGACGCGCCGTACCCGCCGTTTACCGCCATCGAAGACCTCTACCGGCCCAATCCGGTGCGGGTGGCGCGGGCGATCAAGAAGGTCATGGCGTATTAGCAATGGTTCGGACAGTTTTGAAGTCCTGTTCTGAAAAGCGCGACTAACACGAGATTTTTAGCTCCTCCCCACCTGCGGGGGACTCGTTAGAGCTGCTTGCAGAGGCCGGGAGGGGGTAACGCGAAGTGCGTGCCTGACGGCCTATTTCAGATTATCCCAGTCCTGAGTTATGAAACTGTCCGAACCATTGATTAGGGCATTCGACGTAAAGAAGTTGCCCTGTGGCCCCTCTCTTGCGCAGCTTTGCAAGTCCCACAAGGGGTGAGGGGCGACAGCGTATAGCGTTTTATATTAGACCTCCTGCGAAAGTCATTTTGGAAGTCCTAGCGTGTGGTTATAGAGTGCGGCAATCAAGTTAAATCGGA
>JAGLBK010000012.1 GCA_018260275.1 Deinococcus sp. | reverse complement strand
CTGCAATAATCTAATCGAACAATCGCATCGACCAACCAGGCAACAGGAACGAAAGCAGGTCGGTTTCAAAAGACGACGACGAACTCAGGAATTCCTCGCCCTACACGCCCGTACCTCAAATCTCCATCGCCAGAACAGAACTACAGTTCCAGCCAGTCAAAGACGAGTGAACCAGACCTCCTCAATGCAGGCTTGGCAAGAGGCATTGCAACAAGCAGCCTGAGATTCAGGCTGCATCACGGGTAGTTCTACCTCGTTGAAGTTAACTTGCCAGAACCCTCACGGGTCATCGTGGCAAGCTGGCCGCTGCTCCGGCGCTGGTGATAGAGGGTGCGCTCGTGAGTCGCGCCCTGGTCGCCGGGTAACACCTGACCTGGCTGGAATGTCATGCTCTGATACTTGTCTTCCATCTCCCCTCCATGCTGACCTGAAAAGCGTGGCAGTAGGTTAGGCGGACTTCAAATCGGTGAGGCTTTCCGAGTCCCCCTCGGCCTTTTCTTCAATCCTCGCGTTGATGGTTTCCAGCGGCACAGGCTCTCGCCCGGCCTTCACGTCATTGACAGCCTGCTGCAAATCGTAGAGGTCATATAAACCTATCTCGCGCACCACAAGCCCCCATTTGAACAGGGCAATAGGATAGAACAGCGGCTCCAGAGACGCATTCTGGATAATCTCGGTGATGCTGTCGCCGTGGGTGGTGGCAATAAACGAGGCCTTGACCGACAAATCCCTGATGGTCTCTGCCTCAAGACGGGTCTGCACTTCGTCAATGGCGACATAGTGGGCGGAATTGTTGGCGATGGCCTCCAGCATGACTTTGTGTTGTTCTGCCTTCACGGGCACAAAATACCGGTCGGCTTCGCCTATGCCGGGGTGGGGTGTACGTCCGTCGCCTGCCACTTCGTTCGAGGTATCCACCACCGTGAGGTTGGCGTCGTACTTCTCAGCGGCAATGCGGACGTAATCGCGGAGAAGCGTACTCTTGCCCTTACCCGCCAAACCCATAATCAGCATCGAGGGGTGGGTCTCCACGCACTTTCTCAGCAGCTCGGCTACACCTACATAGAAGCGGGCAATGCGGATGTTGAAACCGTCTGTGCCTTTCCCGTCGGCACTGGGAATCCGGCTGATGCGGTGGCCTGTGCCGTCAATCCCGGCGCGGTTGTCGTCGCGGATGTGGTCAATCCTGGCCCGCAGGTCAGTCAGGTGCTCTTGCCTGACCACCAAATCATCGTACCTGTGCCACTTGCCATGATGCTTGATTTTCAGAGGACGCCCGAAGCGCATTTTGACTTCCTCCGCCTCGTCAATGACGGGTTTTAAGGCAGCGCGAATATCAAACGGCAGGATTTTAAGTAACTTCTCGTAATCTTGCTGAATCCTGGCCTTCACTTCCTCGGGCGTGAACAGCATGACTTATTTCGTCCTTTCAATGAGTTCTTCAAGCAGCTCATTAGTCAGCCGTTGCTCCTCGCGCTGGGTGAGCAGGATACGGATGTACATGGAGAACCCGAGCGTAAAAGCGAACAGCACAATGCCTTTCACGTCCCAGAAGCACAGCAGCAGTGTGAACAGGTTAATAACAAACAGAAAAGCGTAATAGATGTTGAACTTAATTCCGATTTTTCCGGCCATACGGGCAACCATTGTTTTCTCTATAGATGGATTCATTTGAGCACCTTCTTAATGCGGCTATAGGCTTCAAGCTGGGAGATTCGCTTACTCTTAGGGATGACATTTTTGAACCAAGTGAGGCTGGAGTTAATCTCATCAGTAGACATACGCTGTATAGTTGGGTTTCCAACAGTCCCCAGATTGATACCCTTCCAACCCTGATTGTCAATAATGACAATGCCACTTCTTGTATTAGTTTGGACTTCATAAACAGGCACATTTGCGAGCGCAAGCCCAAGAGCTGCACTTTTTGCGGTGTAGTTATAATAGGCAATAGTCACAATTTTAACATTAGACTTTCTAATATCATCAAGAGCGGTTTGCCTTAAAGCATCAGCCAAAGTTAAGTCGGAAATAGTTGGAGCAAAGACCAGCACACGCCCTTTGACCGATTGACTCATGGCGTCAAGCATGGCGGCATATTCGGGATTGTTCGGCACAGGCTGCATCTGGGTCTGTGCGAAGCTCATCCCAGATAACTCAAATCCCAATCCTGCCAGTGCCACCAGTCCTATACGTCTGCCCCGCATCATCCACCGCCCTTAGCAACAGCACCAACATAGGATGCTGCGCCCCCTAGAACACCGACAATAAAGTTCACCAGGGCACCCATAATGACCAGAGCAGCAATAAAATAAAGAACCGCGAAGATGACTTGCATGATAGATTGTCCAATAGTATTGATTACCTGCAAGACGGCGTTTTCAAACATACCCGACGCATTTGAAAGAGCTGCTTTAACAATATCGTATGCCTTTTGAAGCATACCTTTAGTATCTGTACTGCACTGTGTTGGTGTCGTCGTTGAATTATCTTGAGGAGCAGCTTGACATGCCGCCATTTGCCCCTCCATCGCTTTAAGATAAGCCTCTCTTAATTGCTTATTGTTCCGCTCAAGTGCCTCACCAATTCCGGAATTTGCCATGAACTGCGAACTGGCTTCAGCGGGCTTAACAAAAGCACGGTCAATCGCGCTGTAACCTAACATCGGCATCATGGCAGTAATCAGAATGGCCCCGAGGGAGCTGCCGACTGCCAACCAAATTGGCCCAGTCTGTCCCCACATGGTCAATGAAATTGCCAAAGGGATGGTATAACCCAGAATAATAATAATAAATGCAGCAATAGCAATAACAGTTGAGTACATCACCATGAACCCAGACATGACCACGGTGGCTGAGGTGATGCGGCTCGCGGCTTTTCCAGCAACACTCCCTGCTGCCTCTGCACCTGCCACAGCTACAGCCTCTTTTTTCGCAGCAGCTTTCACCACAGCACCTGCCGCAGCCCCTGCACTGCCCAATGTTGTCACAGTTGCGACTGTCCCTGCCATCTCTATCATGTGTCCCTTGGCCTCTGCTACTTTTGTTGCCAATTTGCCAGCAAAGACCGTGTTAGAAGTATTATAGGTATCGTTCCAGGTACTTGTGAGCGCTGAGTGTATTCCGGCGCTCATGGAAAGGCCCATAGCTACGCCGACAGCCTGCACCAGCACACCACGCATTTCTTGCATACTGTTTTTACCTACAGCAGCGTATATCTTCACAAAAAACCCAGATATAGCAATAACACTTGCTAGAGATATAATAGATTTATAGATTCCAGATGCTTTTAGGTTTTCATCTACATCAGTCGCCATATCCATAGGATTAGGCATCGGCACCCCCAAAGGGTTTGATGTATCGCCTGCCCCAGCAGCCTGTGCAAGACCAATGAAAATGAACAGGGCCAGAATCGCCAGATAACGCTTTTTCATATTCATTCACCCACAGATTTCAATTCAATCTTTCTATCAAGGAAATTAGCCAAGCCATCATAAGCTGAAGTGATTTCAGAAACATTCTGAGCATATTGTTGGCGACTGGCCGCCGTTTGTTCCTCAATCATGGCCGTCATTTGCTGACGCCTACTGGCAATTTCTTGCTCAGCATTGTTCCTTTGCAACATCAATTGGTTATTCGTCATCACCTGCTGCTGCACCATTTCACTCAGTTGATTGAGAATGGCGATGTCGCTGGTGACTTTACTTTTCATGGCCTCGCCCGTGAGGTTGGTCAGGATTTCTACCTGCTCTCTGGTGCTGACTGCGGTTTGCGCCTGGGCACTGTACTTGTCCACAATGCCCTGACTCGTAGGCGTGCCAATCACCTCAGTAGCGTTACTCATGCCCTGGGCCAGATTCGCCTCAATGGCCTTTTTGGCTTCGTCCTGAATCTTTTTGGCCTTGTACGCTTTATCGGCTCCCTGCACAGCATCAAGTGCATCTGCGGTGGCCGCAATCTGGTCAGCGAGGGCCAGCGATGGATTGGCCTCAATCGCCTGATTGGTCAGGTCACCAACGCTTCCGGGAGCCGCCCCAGCGTTAAGCAGTAGCGAATTCCGCATGTTGTTGAGGGCCGCCCCATAAATCGCGCTGCGGAACGTGGCGTAATCCTTGTTCATGGCCGCATTCAACTGGCTCAGGCCATCGTTAATTCGTGAGGTGTCCCCAAGCTGCCCGGCGGCAGAGTCCACCAGACGCCCCAGGTATTGACCCGCAACATCCTTGGCAAAGCCTTCCCAGTCGCCGTTCAGGATATTTTCGTTCACGAAGCCGTGGATATTGTTCAGTTGGCAGAGCCACTTGAGCTTTTCCCCGGTTTGTCCGCTGATGGGAATATTAACCCCCCCGAAGGTGCCCGTGCCGTTTTTCACTGTTCCGCACGCCTGTTTAAGAATGCCGCCCAGTTCCTGCCAGCCGTTTGCCGACGCCTGTGTGTTCAGGCTCAGCAGTAACAGGCTTACCATCGTCATTTTCCTTTTCACAGCTCACCTCCGAACTTGTGATTCACAAGATTTTTGACGCCCTGCAAGATGTTTCCGCCTGCGGCGGCAACATATTCGTCTTTCTCAGCCACTTCGAGGCGGTCTGAGTTGACCAGCCAGAGGGTCAGCTTGCTTTCCTGAAGCTGAATGATGTCGCCGGATTTGCCGCCGCCAACGCCCTGGCCGCCAATCTGCGAGAGCAGCGCAAACTCGCTGTACTGCCCGACCACGTTCGTCAGCGTAGGCAACTGCTCGGCCATAACCTCCGGCAGTGAGAGGGTTTGCACCACGCTCTTGGCGACTTCCTTGCCATAGCGCCCAATGAACAGGTGAGAGAAACTGTCCCGCAGGTCGCCAAAATGTTTGCTGAACTCCGCCGCCTGTGTCCCAATACCAAAGGACACCCCGAAGGAGCGGAACACCCGCAGCATCCGCTTGACGGCCTCCAGCTCTTCCTGGGTCTGCACCTGGTTCTCGAACTCATCCATGAACATGAACTTGGGCAGCTTGCGCGGGTACTTCTTCGCCACTTGCCACATCGTGTTCTTGATGATGTGGTTAGCCACCCGTTTCATCAGGTCATCGTCCTCGGGAATCCCGTAGAGACTGAAATACAGCCTGCGGGCGGTCAGGGTGACGTTGCTCTGGCAATCAACGAACTGGGCCACGGGGCTTGAGCCAATGGCCTTGCGAATCCTCACGCTCACGCTTCTGGCGGCGTCAATCACGCGCTGCTCCATCCGCCTACCATCGTCGTAGTTCTCGATGACGCTCAGCATCCGGTAAAGGTCGCTCATCTGGGGCGGGCGGTCTTCCTGGCTGAACTGCGCGTAGACGGCCATGATGCCTTCAGTAATTGCCACGTCCTCGTACCCCTTTTCACTCAGGTCAGTGGGCGGCTCCACGAAGATGCGGATAAAGGTCATCAGCGAGGCCAGCTTTTCGCCGTCCGGCTTCTTGTCGTCTGTCTCGCCCAGGTCAAAGATGTTGAGCCGGGAGTCGGAATCGTAACCGAATATGATGGTCTGGCTGTCTGGAAGTGACTTAAACAGGTAACTAAAGTCGCTCTTGGCGTCCGTGACCAGCAATACCGCATCCGGGTACTTGGTCAGCTCAGCAATGTAAAGCGACTGCACCAGCACGGTCTTCCCGCTCCCTGTCGGCGCGTAAACCGCAAAGTGCGCCGTGATGGTGGACTTGGTAAAGAGGTCAAAGCGGATAAGGGACTTATCGCGGCTCTGGTAAGTGATGGCCCCTTCGTTTAGCCCTTTCCAGGGACTGACCGGAGGGAACAGGTCAATCAGGCTGCTGGTATACGGCTTGAAAATAAAACCGCTCATGGTGCCGTTAAACGGCATCAGGGCAAAATACTGGGCCTCGGCCTGATACCCGTAGGTGACAGGCATCCCAGCGCGTAGGCGGCTCATGTTGCCTCTGGCCTGGCGCTTCATCCGTTCCAGCTCGTCCAGGGTGCTGGCGACCAGCACCATACTCACACTGGCGTTAAAGCGGCTTTCCAGGCCCTCCAGTTTCTGCGCCCGCTCGACGTGCTCCAGTTTGTTGACGGCCTTGCCACTGGGAATGACGCCGGGGGACTTCACGCGAGTCCAAAGGTCATTCTTGGCTTTTTCCAGCTCGTTATTCACGTCGTAGTCGTTCTCGCGCTGGGCCTGCACCACAATGTAATAGGTGCCGTGCAGGTCTTCAGTCAGGGCGCGGGTGTACCCCGTTTCGGTGTATTCCGGCAGGCGGCCAACGCTCAGCACATCTACAAAGCGGTCACCCGCGACGTAATACCCGGCGTCCAGGTTGCTGCCCGGACTGGGCGTGAGTTGCCGGATGAGGGATTGCTGGTCAGGCCGCCCATGTCTAAAACTGTTGATGCTGCGCTCTGATTGCGGAATAAACTGCGGCGCAATCGGCCAGGATGGATTCAAATAATAGAAGCACTCCTGAAAAATGTCCTGCCCAGTCATGGCAACGGCGTGAAAACCTGCGGCCTTCATCTGCTGCACGGCGGCCCTTTGAAGCGCTTTGGCGTTGGCGACGGCGCGGGCCAGCTCTGCCGGACTGGGGGCTTCCGTAGTGGAAAATCGTTCTCCTGTTGGGGGGGTCACGGTCACGGTGGCAAAAAAGCGCCAGTGGGACACTTCCCCGCGCCGGATTTTATCTTCCAGCAGCCGCGCACGGGACAGTGACAATTCCTTGAGTACCGGGTCGGGGCAAGCCTCCGCGTAGGCGCGGGTGTCGGCCACGGCCTCCTCATGGGCACTTCTCAGACTGGTGTAAGTGGACATGGTTTCGCCGTCAGGAATGGCGAGGTCAAAAACCGCTTTGAGGCGGCTTGAACGGTGCAGCAGGTTGTCCGGCGTGAAGTGCAGATGCGACGGCGGCTCAAAATAAAAGCCGTACATCTGCCGCCCGTCTTTCAGCACCATGATGTCTTCGTGAATGTCCCAGAACTTCAGACGCTTGGCAAAGGACACTTCACCCTGACCCATGCCTACCTGTTTAGGCTTCTTTCTGAACACGCTTCCTCCTCTGGGCCGCGCTCAGGCGTTCGCGTCTGGCCTCCTTCTTCTGCTGACGCTCGATTTTGACCACCTCGCGCTTCGTTTGACGCTCAATGCGCTCAAAAGCGTGACCGAGTTGAAGTTCTCGGGTCACCAGGAGGGGCGGGGTTTCGGCGTCCACTTCTGGTTTGTAACCGTCTATGCCGTCCAGCCACCAGTTGATGAAGTTCTCAACGAACCTGGGGTAAGGCTGAAGTTTGCGCTTAATGCCAAAATTGATGAACCAAGCCGCCGTCGTCATAGCGATAATGAGCATGATGCGGCCTGACGCTGCCGTGGTAATTCTGGTGCCAAGCTGGCCCGCGAGATAGAACGCCAGCCCCACCGCAACCAAATCGGACGTGTCAAGGTAGGAGATGAGGCCAACGCTGCCGCTGGTCATCGGACAGTCGTGCCGCAAGGGATTGTTCTGGGGCTGACGTTCCGACATAAATTTACGCGCAGCCCCCACCAAAAGCTGTGGCGACGGTCCCTGCCGCCCCGATGATGACTGCGCCAATCACAGCGTTTTTGACACCCTGGAAAGCACTGCTGTCACCAAAAACCTTATTCCAGCCAAAAATCACAGCCACCACGAATGCGGCTACGCCGAGCAATTCTGCTCCAGTGAGTTTCTTAACCTCAGTGCAGATTGCCTTTGTCAATTTGCTGAGGTCGAAACCGTCAGCAGCGAGCGCGAAGTTGCTTAAAAGCAGCGCCGCCGCCGCCAGCACCGCAAGATGGAAAAGCGGGTTTAGCAGAAAGCTCGGCACAGCACTGGACTTGACGGACTGAGAGAGCGAAGCCTCGGGGGAAACGGGAGAAATGAGTGCATCCATGATTAGTAACCTCCTACAACCTTTGATAGTTGCATAGTTAAAATAGCACATAGGCTAGGTATGTTAGTATGTTTGCATGTCAAATGAAGACAAGGACACTTTTATAACCCCGGAAGCAGGTCCCCCTCAGCAGGCCGGGACGTTCAGTGCGCCTCCTGCCGGAGTGGTCACCAATTGGCAGGGCGTGCTGGCCCGGTTTGTGCCGCGCCTGGAAGCCCTGGGCTTTACTCAAGAGGAAGTCCCTAGCCCAGATGACCTCGACGCCTTTCCAACTTTTCTGGCAAGGGTTCAGGTTAAAGACCCACTGCTGGCTAGTGACCTCAGCCGCACCGTTCGCGCCTTCCGCGACCAGGGCGCTTTGCCGAACGCTGGGGCACAGGCCAAACGTGACGCCCGGCGTAAGGTCAAGCGGGCCGCCACCATGCGCGAAGTCAACGGCAGGTACGTCTATGACAAGCGCAAAGCGCCCATGTACGCCCTCGCGGCGCTGCTGCTGGTCTTCGGCCCAGTGGGCTACCTGATGTCGCGCCCAAACCTGAACGACAAGGTGAAAAAAGAAGAGGCCGCTACGCAAACTGCAGCGACGGAAACGGAGACGCTGGCGGTTAATCCATCGTCCGACCCTGGGCTGGTGCCTGAGCGTATCGGCGCGGCGCAGCGCAAAGTGACCGAGGTAGGGCAGTCGGCCCTCGATGCAGGCCGCTCCCTGGTGAGCAGCAATCAGCAAGGGGGAGGTGGGTCTACTTCGACAGGGGAGACAAGCACAGGCAATTCAACGTCCACCTCCTCTCCCCAACCAAGCCTGTTCGGCGGCTCAGACCAGGGGCTTGATACAGGGAGCAGCAGTACCCCGCCTCCCCCGGAAGTCAGCGCCCCACCCGTCGCCACCTACACGCCCGCTCCTGCGCCAGAGCCTGTGAGGGCGGCCCCTGCCCAGGACGTGTACACCCCGGTTAAAACGTCCCCTGAGCCTGCTTTTGGCGATAGCTTTGCCGCGCCTGCACCGACCGCCATTCCCGTGCAGCGTGCCCCTGTGGCGGCGGCCCCCATGCAGACAGAGTCTGTGCCTCCCCAAACGGTCACGCCTGCGCTCCTGAATCTGCCGAAAAGTGAGCCGGAAACTTCTGTCAGCGCGTCTATTCAACCTTCTGCTACAGGTCGGCGGACGGGCGAAAGTGCCGCAGCGAGCAGCCGCACCGCACAAAGCACGCCTGCTTCTTCTACGGCCCAGACCCAAAGCGGGAGTGCAGGCAACCGGGCCTCAATCACCCCAGCGGCCAGCGCCTCAACGACGGCCTCAAGGCAGGGCGGCAATTTTGGAGATTCGGTCACCGCACCGCTGGGGATGGTGACTCAGGCTGCTGAAAGCGAGCCGCCGCGCCGTCAGGCGACTTCGGGCCTGGTGTATGAACGTCCAAAACCCCCGGCCCCCGCTCAGCCCGCGCCTGCACCTGTGACGGCCACTGCACCTGCGGCGGAAGCGGCCCCGGCTGTGGCCGCTACTGGCCTGCTCGGTCAGGGCGGAAGTGATACTCAGGCCCAGGGCAAAGCGGCCCAGTCTGAAACCCCCTTTGGCAGTGATTCCGCCGTGCCTACTTCGCGGCTGGGCGCACTGGGGCCATTTCGCAACCTGCAACAGATTCCGGTGCAACTGGTCACGGCCATTTACACCCTCTCCGGCGGTTCGGTGCCTGTGGTGGTCGTGACCGCAGATGGTGGGTCGTTCGTGGGGTCAGCTACGGTCAACGGGCAACTGGCCCGCGTGGATATGTCGTTTAGGCGTTACGTTGCCCCAGATGGCACAGTGAGCGACGTGGACGCGCTGGCCTACACCCTGGAAGGCAAAAATCTGACTCAGGGCGTGCCTGCCACCATCATCCCCGCTGCACCGACCCTGGCGATTGACGCGGCACAGAACAGTGCATCGGCGCTGCAAACGGCGCTTATGGCGGCGCTCGACAACAAATCTTCAGCGCCCGTGGTGGCCGTGGGGGAAGGGGCAAGTATCTCAACGGGTGCCCTGCCGCCGCTGTGGCAGATTCTCGCTGGGGGACTGGGAAAAACCTTCACCCTACCGCAGAACACGCAGTCCATTACGCGGGCGGCCAAGGTGAACACCAGCACGCCCATGACGCTGATTATCGGCCTGGGCGGTGGCAACTGATGCTCGCCTGGGTCAGTGCCCACACTGAGGCGCTGGTGGGTCTATGGTGCCTCGTGGGGGCGCTCCTGGGCCTTGTCACCCTGGGGCTAACCCTACGCCGCCGTCAGGTGCCCTCTGGCCTGTTCTCGGCCCTGCTGGCGTTCTGCGTGGCCGAACTGCTGGTTATGCCCCCCTCTTCTTTCTCCACGCCTGCGCTGCAGCTTGTGCGGTTTTTGACGGTCTTCCTGACCGTGGACGTGCTGCTGCTTAGCTTTTTCCTGCGGCGGCAGTGGCGCACTATAGGGTGACAGAGCTTCAGGGCAACCGAATGAGGGCCGGAGAGCTTAACTCTCTGGCCATTCGCTTTACCCGAAAAATCTAACGGGGCGTAGATGTACTGTGGGGATTTTCAGGTCAAGCAAACCTCATGAGGTGCGGCTGATGTAGCTCAGGCTGGTAGTACCTAGCGCCAGAGCCGTTGGAAACTCCAAATGGAGTAGGGGGGGTAGCTCACCATTAAGGGTTTGCAGCAGAAGGTTTGTCCCTTCTGCCCCCAGCTGCTGACTGGGAATTTCGGCATGGGTGATGTGGGACAGCAGTGGATTTTCTGGGCCAAAGGCGACAACCTGTACATCATCTGGAGCCTTCAGATTCAGTTGTCCAAGCGCTCCAATAACGCCTGTCGCAACAATATCGTTGTAGCAGATAAGAGCGTCAGGGAACTCCGGCGACTGTGGCGGGGTGTGGCTTGCTAGAGAGTGCACAGCCACTGCACCCCCTTGTAAATCAACGCCAGGAAGTGAAATAACCGCTGGAGTCAGGCCCAATTCCATCATGGTCGAAAGGTAGCCCTGTGTACGCTGACTGTTGACCCAGAAAGATGGACCAGCAAGGTACGCTGGACGTTGTGCGCCCGATTGCACTACCAGACGGGTGAGTTCACGCGCAGCCTGGGCCTCTGTTGCCACAACCGAAGGAACCTCTGAAAGGACACGACCCACAGTCACAATAGGCGTCAAAGGCCCATGCAGAGCACGCAGTTTATCGTCTGGCAGGCGTGACCCGGCAAGTAATAGACCATCTGTATGGGCCTGCAAGGTACGAATCAGTTCCTCTTCCTGCGCTGGGTCTTCCTCAGCGTCAGCCAGCAGGAGCGCGTAACCATGCTCGCGGGCCACGCGCCCAGCCCCCTTGACGATGCCAGTGAAGTGCGGATTCAGAATGTCTAGGATAACCAGCCCAATCGCCCGGCTGCGGCCCGTGCTTAAGCTGCGGGCGTGTGGGCTGGCCTGATAACCCAACTGCCGCACCGCTGCCCAGATGCGGTTTTCGGTAGCATCAGAAAGCTTCTGCGTACCATTCATCACCTTAGACACGGTTGACCTAGAGACGCCCGCAGCCCGCGCTACGTCAGAGATGGTGGCTTTTCTGGTGGATGACATAAGGTTCTGTGGATGCCAGCCGTGCGGCATGCTTACAAGATTGACGCGGCAGGCCCCTTGTGTCTACAGTAAGGGAACCGGTTTCCTAAATTATCAGATTGCTCAAAAGGTTAGCCCTAGTCCGGGCACTCCTAATGTCCAGCTCCCTTCTGCCACTCCTGTGAGGCATCTATGTCTGTTCCGTCCACCCTTCCTAATCGTCCACTAACTGCCACGCAGCTTGAGCCACATATTGAGCGTCTGACGCCCTGGGCTGTACAAGTGACGCTCTGCACTCAGCCACGGGACTCATTTCCGGCTACTCGCCTGCAAAGTATTAGCGAATTCGGGCCAGAAGAACTGACTTTTGTCGCGCAGGACAGTCCGTATGCAATTGCCTGGACTTACCAGGGACAGCCTTTTTTGGAAGACCACGCTGAGCGGGCATATGTACTTTTACGGGCGGGTACATTGCGGCACACGCGGGTGCAGACACCCGACGAACACACCTACGGCCTAGGCGAAGTTAGCGGCCCTTTGCAGAAAAACGGGCGGCGTTATACCTTGACCCCTCGTGACGCCCTGGGCTATGACCCCGAAACAGGCGATCCAATGTACAAGCACTGGCCCACCATTGTCAACGAACGCGGCGGTGTCTGGAGTGCGCTGATTTACGATCAGCCGCAACCAATGGTCATTGACTGCGGCTGCGAGCGTCACGCCTACAACGGGCTTTATACGTTTACTGAGGTCCAGGGTGACTGGTTACGCTACGTGGTGCTGGCGGCCACCACGCTGCCACAACTGCTCTCCCGCCTGACCACGCTACTGGGTCGCCCGCCACTGCCGCCGCGCTGGTCACTGGGTTATCTGGCTTCCAGCATGGCTTACACTGACGCGCCCGACCCGGTTGCTGCGCTGCTGGGCTTTGCTGATGAGGTGCGCCGCCGCGATGTGCCCTGCGATGGGATGCACCTTTCTAGTGGATACTCCATGCATGACAGTAAGCGGTTCGTGTTTGAGTGGAACCGCATAACGGTGCCCAACCCTGATGCACTGATTGCTGGCCTGCATGAACGTGGTATCCGCACTATTGCCAACATCAAGCCCGCGCTGTTGCTGGAGCATCCCAAATACAGTGCACTGAAGGAAAAGGGGGCCTTTATTCGTGACCAGACTGGGGAAACTCAGGTGGCGATGTTCTGGGGCGGCGACGCTTCCTGGCTGGATTTTACCAACCCGGTGGCTTGTGAATGGTGGCAATCGCAGGTCAGAAGCGAAATCCTGGAACGCGGGATAGATGGCGTCTGGAACGACAACAATGAATTCGCTCTCGACGAGGCGATGTACAATGTCAGTGGCCAGCCCACCTACTCCAGCGAACAGATTCTGGGAATGGCAACCGCCTCGGCAACGGCGCAGCGTGAGCAATCGCAGCGTACGGGCTTACGTCCCTTCCTAATTACACGCTCGGCCTCACTGGGTGTGCAAAGGTTAGCCCAGACGTGGTCAGGCGATAACATTACCAGTTGGAACAACCTGAAATTCAACACTGCCATTGGCCTGGGCCTGGGCCTTAGCGGGTATGCCAGCAACGGGCACGACGTGGGCGGCTTTGTAGGGGACGCACCGGGAGCCGAGTTGCTGCTGCGCTGGATACAGCACGCGGTCAGCTATCCGCGATTCTCCATTCACTCGTGGAAAAATCCGCCTACAGAGCCCTGGAGCCATCCCGAAACTGAGGGCGCGGCGCGGGAGGCCATTCGGCTGCGCTACCGCCTGCTGCCTTACCTATATAGCCTGTTTTACGAGCACGCCCAGACTGGCGCACCAATTCAGCGCCCGCTGCTGTACGAGTTTCCCGAACTCCTTAGTGACCCTGGATTTGATGCGCTACTGGGGCCGTCACTGTACTTTCCGCAAATGGCTGAAGGTGAACGTGAGTTCACTCGCACGTTGCCGGGAGAGTGGTACGACTTCCATAGTGGGCAAAAGTACGCGGGAGCCTTTACCGCTGCGGCCCCGCTGGAACTGACACCGCTGCTGGTGCGAGCAGGTGGAATCGTGCCACTGGGGCCTGTCACGCCTTACATCGCCCCAGAGCTTGATATCGAGCGCACCCTGCTGCTGTATCCTGGCCAGGACAGTAAAACCACCTTCACACTGTATGAGGACGACGGGCAGACGCTGGGGCACCAGCGGGGTCAGTACACAGCCATTCGGTTTACTCTCCGGTGCAACAGCGAACATTTGGAACTCCAAAGTGAAGTGCTGCATGCGGCCTATCAACCCCCTTTCAAGCAACTTCAGGTACGCGTGGCGGTCCCTGATGGGCGTCCCTTGCACGTAACGGGCGACCTCGCAGGGCAAGCTGATACCGCCCATTCCTATCAACTGTTTTTTCCCCTTATTCGTCAGGAGGAGTTATGAAACGATTTGCGGCCATGTTTGTCACCCTCGCCCTCGCCAGCACCGCGCAGGCCAAAACCGACCTTCAGGTGGTGTGGTTCACCGAAGCCCCCACCGAGCAGGCTATTTTTGACAAGTACGTCCAGATGTATGAAAAGGCCAACCCGGACATCAACGTCCAGGTCACCTATGTGCCTTTTCAACAGCTAACCCAGAAATTACAGCTAATGGTGGCTGGTAAAACCCCACCAGATGTGGCTCGGGTAGTGACAGCCAACATCGCCGAACTTGACCCAGTCGCCCTTAACCTGAGTAAATTCACGGACGGCAACGCCTTTGCCAATCAATTTCTGAGTTCGCAGGTGCCTTATATCAAAAAGGGCAGTCGGGTCATCGGCGCACCCCTGGACGTAACCGCCAACGGTCTGTTTTACAACAAGGACTGCTTTGCCCAGGCCAAAGTTACTGTGCCCACCAACCCCTCGCGGCCCTGGACGTGGGAACAGTGGCGCAGTGCCTTGGACAAGGTCACGAAAAATAGCAAATGCCGCTTTGGACTGAGCTTTGATTACACCACCTACCGCTTCAGCACCCTGGTATACGAAGCTGGTGGCCGTTACATTGATCCCAGCGGCAAAAAGATGGCGATTGACAGTCCACAATCCCTACGGGCCGTAGATTTCTTTGCTGGCCTGGTCAAGGATGGTCTGATTCCCAAAAGCCAGTGGTTATCCGGCGAGGACCCTTCCAGCCTGTTCAAGAGCGGCCTAAGTGCTATGTATATGAGCGGCAACTGGAACCTGACCCAGATGAGCCAAATCAAGAATTTCCAGTGGGGTGTCGCACCCCTGCCTAAAGACAAAATCCGTAGCACCGTACCGGGCGGCAAGTTCGTCATGGGCTTCAAAGACAGCAAAAACACCGCCGAAGCCGCCAAATTTATCCAGTGGATAACTAGCAAGGATATCAATATCGCCTTTAGTAAGGACAACATGACCCTGTCAGCCCGCAAGGATGCCAAAGGCATCAAGTACGGCACCTTTGATGACGAAATTGCCATTTACCAGAGCGACCTGGGAATTACGCCCAGCTATGTGGGTAAGGATTGGTCAAATCCTGCGATGGCAAAAATGAATACGTTTATTCGTGACCAGATTGTCAAAGTGCTGCTGGGCCAGCAGACCAGCAAACAGGCCTTGGAAGCGATTAGCGCGGAAGGCAACAAGAACCTGAAGTAACGCAGGCAGGGAGCGGGAAGCGTGACAACAATAGCGCCCCTAGCCTTTTGACCTGAAGGCCAAATACAACGCTTTCAGGAAAGGCGCAGGGCGCTCGTTTTGCCCCGCTATCCTACAGGAGATACCGTGAACTACCGCACTCGCAAAGGCTTCGTGCCTTATCTATTTGTTGCACCAAATACCATTATCTTCGCGCTATTTGTGTTGCTGCCTATGCTCTATGGTCTGGGATTCTCACTATTTGATGGGAATTTTACCACTGGACTAGGGCATTTCATTGGTCTGGGACATTACCAGGAACTGCTGCACGACTCGGCCTTTATCCATGCCCTCCTGAATACCCTGTGGTACGTTGGTGCAGTTGTCGTCCTGGTGGTGATGCTGAGTCTTGCCCTGGCGCTGATGGTCAGAGAAACCACATTGGCGACCTCTATTGCCCGCGTCGGTTTTTACCTGCCTGTGATTCTGTCACCTGTGGTGGTAGGGGTTGCCTGGCGCTGGATGTTTGGTTCTGAACTGGGAATCATCAATGCTCTGTTGACCATGCGCGGTGGCAGCCCGATCTCCTGGCTGACCGACCCCAACTGGGCGCGTGTGCTAGTAACGCTGGCAAGTGTCTGGAGCATGACCGGGTTCTACATGGTGCTGTTCATCGGCGGCCTGAACACCATCCCAACCGATATGTACGAGGCGGCCGAAGTGGATGGGGCTACGCCTGCCCAGCAGTTCTGGAAAATCACTGTGCCACTATTGGTACCAACTACGCTGCTGGTCACAATTCTGGCAACGATTAACGCTTTCAAGGCCTTTGAAATTATTCTGGTGCTGACCAGCGGCGGCCCTGGCGACAGCACCAAGCTGCTCGTGCAGAACATCTATGAAACCGCCTTTGACAAGAGTAATCCCAGTTATGCCAGTGCTCAGTCAGTGGTGCTGTTCATCATCCTGATGTTGCTGACCTTTGTCCAGACACGGATTGCGCGTGAAGACTAAGCCCCTATTTCGCGCTCCCTCTCTTTCTCTGCGTAAGGAGTTCTTGTGACTGTCCCTGCTACTGTCGCCGCGCCAGCATCGCCTAAGAAAATCCGCCCCAGAAATAAGAAAAATCCTATCTGGCAAATATTTGCTTTACTACTGGCCCTATTTTTTCTAATCCCTGTGATTTGGGTGGTCATATCCAGCTTCAAAGACAGTTCAGAACTATTCGTTTTTCCGCCAACAATGTTCCCAAAGCAGCCCTCAACTGTTAATTATCAGAATGCTCTAAACGCTGGAAATTTTGGTCTTTATACCCGCAACAGCCTCTTTGTAGCAATTGTCAGCACCTTGATTTCACTGGTGACCAACTCGCTAGCAGCCTTCGCCCTCGCCAAATACCGTTTCAAGGGGCGTGAATTGCTGTTTCTGCTGACACTGGCGACCATCATGATTCCGCTTCAGGTCATCATGGTACCCATCTTTATGGTGCTGCGGCAAATTGGCCTGACTGACTCGCTGTGGGGCATCATCATTCCGCCTGCCGCCACACCCACCGGAGTCTTTTTGCTACGTCAGTACATGCTCAGTATTCCTGACGAAATTCTGGAAGCCGCTCGCGTGGACGGCGCGAGCGAGTGGGCCATCTACTGGCGCATTATCTTGCCGCTGAGTGTTCCGGCGCTGGCGACCCTAGCCATCTTTAGCTTTACCTGGCGCTGGAACGACTTCGTGTGGCCGTTTATTGTGCTGACCAGTGAGAGCAAATCCACGCTGCAACTGGCACTGGCGCGGCTGGTGGGCCAGTTCGGGGTGGACTGGAGCACGCTACTGGCCGCCACTGTGATTACCATGCTGCCCATGATGATTGTGTTCCTGCTGCTGCAACGCTACTTCCTGAGCAACGCCACCGCCGGGAGTGTGAAGGGTTAACCATGATCAGAATGCTAGAGAATCAGGTGGCGGTGATTACGGGCGGCAGCGGCGTGCTGGGGCGCGGTATGGCCCTAACGCTTGCCGAGGACGGCGCGACAGTATTCGTGGGCGGTACGCGGGAACAGAGCGTAACGCAGGCCATCGAAGCGGTGCTGGGGGGCCACGCCCAGGCCGCAGAGCTGCGCCAGCGGCTGCGTCCCCTGAGTCTGAATGTCCTGGACGCAGCATCCCTGAAAGCAGCGGCAGAGATGGTCGCACAGGCGGGCGGTTGCGACATTCTGGTCAACGCGGCAGGGGGCAACCGACCGGAGGCGTCGGTGGGGCCAGAGCAGAGCTTCTTCGACCTTGACCTTGGGGCCGTGGACGAGGTCATCCGCCTGAATCTGACTGGCACTTTCGCCGCCACGCAGACTTTCAGCACGAGCATGGTCGAGCGGCGGCGCGGCTGCATCGTCAATATCGCCAGTATGGCCGGACTGCGCCCCCTGACCCGCGTGGTAGGTTACAGCGCCAGCAAAGCCGCGATGCTAAACTTTACCCAGTGGCTGGCGGTGGAGTTCGCGCAAAAGTATGGCGAAGGGTTGCGAGTGAATGCCATCTCGCCAGGATTTTTCCTGACCGAGCAAAATCGCTACCTGATGCTGGACGACCAGGGCGAACCTACTGCCCGCGCCCGCAGCATCCTGGCACACACGCCTCAAGGCCGTTTAGGGGTCTCTGAAGATCTCATCAGTACCTTGCGCTGGCTGGTGTCGCCCGAAAGCCGCTTTGTGACCGGAGCAAATATCCCGGTTGATGGCGGCTTCAGCGCGTTCGGGGGCGTGTGATGGGGGCCGGGATTTCTGGAGACTGGAGCGTCCCCGAAACCTTTCTACTCGGCCCAGACACCCGCCAGATCGACCTGGCCCTGAAACTGTATTCCGGCATAGAGCACTTGGGCATCGTCGCGCCGCATGGTCACGTCAGTCCGGCGCTGCTGGCCGACCCGCAGGCCCGCTTCGCCAACCCTCACGAACTGCTGGTCAAGCACGACCATTACCTGTTCCGGCTGCTGTACAGCCAGGGCGTACCAGTGGAGGCGCTGGGCGTCGGCCAGGCTGAATGCGACCCCCGCGCCGCGTGGCAGACTTTTTGCAGCCACTTTCACCTCTTCGCCGGCACGCCTAGCGGCCTGTGGCTACGGCTGGAACTGACCCGCCTGTTCGGCGTCAGCGAGAAACCCAGCGCCCGTAACGCGCAGGCCATTTACGACCAGATTGACGCGCGACTGGGAACGCCCGAGTTTACCCCCCGCGCCCTGTTCCGGCGGTTCGGTGTCGAGGTACTGGCGACCACTGACCCGGCGACGGCTGACCTGTCGCAGCACGCGCACGCGCAGGCTGACGGCTTTAACGTGGTGCCGACTTTCCGGCCTGACGCCGTGCTGCACTTTGGGCGGGTGGGCTGGGGGGGCCACCTGAAGACGCTGGAACAGTTCAGTGGCCGCAGTATCGAAAGTTACGAGACGTTGCTGGACGTGTTGCGTCAGCGCCGTGCCGACTTCCGCGCACAGGGCGGGACTGCCACCGACCACGACGCCAGACAGGTGGCCCTCGCGCCGCTGCCTGCTGCTGAAGCCGAGCGGTTCTTTGGGCTGGCCTTACAGGGCAGGCTAGACGCGTCCCAAGCCGCCCAGCTAGAAGCGCATGCCCTTTTCGATCAGGCCCGTCTAAGCGCCGAGGAGGACGGGCTGGTGATGCAACTACACGTCGGCTCGGTACGCAATCACAACCCGCTGCTGTTCCAGAAATACGGCCCGGACATGGGCAGCGACATTCCGCAGCAGGTCAACTGGACACACGGCCTGCGGGAGCTACTGGGAACCTTCGGCAACTCCCCTGACTTTCACGCCATCGTCTTTACGCTGGACGAGAGCACCTACAGCCGCGAACTCGCGCCGCTGGCTGGGCATTACCCAGCGCTGCGTTTGGGGCCACCCTGGTGGTTTTTTGACAGTGTCCTGGGCATTGAGCGGTATCTAGACGCCATCAGTGAGACAGCGACCTTTTACAACACGGTAGGTTTTAACGATGATACGCGTGCCTTTGCCAGCATCCCGGCGCGTCATGAGGTCTGGCGGCGCACAATTGCTAACTGGCTGGCCCGACAAGTCATGCGCGGCATCCTAGACATGGACGATGCGCAGCGGCTGGCCCGCCTGAGTGCGCGAGAACTGGCAGTGCAGGCGTACTACTTTGACCTGCCGAGCGAGGTAAATCCATGAAAGTGCTGGATATGACCCTGCTGGACATTCTGCACCAAGACCGCCTGTTACCGCTGTTCACCCCGCAGTCAGTCACAGATGGTGCCGACAAACTCGCCCGCCTGCAAGCCGCCGGAATCCGCGCCGTGGAAATCACTCACCGCAGCGCAAATACGCTCGCCATTTTCCGCGAGTTGCACTCGCAGTTTCCCGACCTGCTGCTGGGCGTGGGCACCGTTTTTACGGCTGCCGATGTACACGCTTTCGCTGATTTAGGCGCGGCGTTTATCGTTTCGCCCTGTCTGGTGCCAGATGTGGCTACGGCCTGCCGGGAACTGTCTCTGGCCTACCTGCCGGGTGCGGGAACGGTGCGCGAGGTCTGGGAAGCACAGGAGAGCGGGGCCGCTGCCGTGAAGATTTTCCCCGGCGAGGTGCTTGGCCCCGCGTTCGTTCGTGCTGTGAAAGGCCCGTTGCCCGGCATTCCACTACTGGTCACAGGCGGCGTGCAACCTACCCGCGCCAGCGTGGGCGAGTGGCTGGACGCCGGAGCGCTAGCTCTGGGCCTAGGCAGTAAACTTTTTGCTGAGCCAGACAACATGAAGGCCGTCGTACAAGACCTGTTGACCTTTGCTCATAGCCGCGAGGCCACCAAATGACTGACGCGCCCTCACCACATCCCGCTTCTCAGTCTCCACGTGCTCCGTCTGTCCTGACTTATGGCGAAGCCTTACTGAAACTGGTTTTGCCGCCCGCCGAGCGCCTGGAAACCCTGAGCCACCTGGAAGCTCAGTGCGCTGGGTCAGAACTCAACGTGGCCGCCGCTTTAGCTGCGCTGGGTACGAACGCCGCATGGGGCAGTGCCCTGCCCGCTGGCCCGCTGGGAGCGTGGGCGCGGCGGCATATACGATTGACAGGCGTGCAGGATCTGGCACTGGAAAAGCCTGGACGGCTGGGCAGTTTTTACCTAGAAGATCACTACGCCCCACGCCACAGTCGGGTAGTGTACGACCGCACCGGGAGTGCCTTTACCACACTGACGGCAGATGACTTTAACCCTGCCTGGCTAGCTTGGCGTACAGCTTTACATATTAGCGGTATCAGCCTTGCACTGGGCAGCGGGCCACGTGAACTGGCGCTGAAACTGCTCGGCGCTGCCAAAGATATTGGCCTGACCATCAGTTTTGACGTGAATCACCGCCGCCTGCTACTAAGTGAGAAAGAGGCACAGAAGGCCTACATGCCTGCTTTATGGATGGCGGATTTGATTTTTGTGGCCGAGCGCGACGTGGGGATTTTTGGCGGTATTCAAGCTATTCGCGCCCTTAATCCAGCCGCCCTCATTATCCAGACGCACGGCGCGGCCGGCAGCGAAGCCCATACCCCAGACGGTCAAACTTTCATCCAGCCCGCCATTGCTACGGGCGGTCCAGGCAGAGTCGGACGTGGGGACGCTTTCGCAGCAGCTTTTCTACACGCTTACCTACGCGGCGAAAATCCTGCTGAGGCATTGGCTTTTGCGGCGGCAGCGGCGGCCCTAAAAACCACCACTCCTGGCGACCAGTTGCAAGCATCCGAAAACGAGGTGCAAGCAGTGCAAGGGGCGGCGAGGTCGTTGGGAGAACCAATACGGTGAGTGGTGAAGAACCGTTTTGTATCCGTTTCCCACTTACCGCTATCCACTCACTAGTTTCTTTTCCTAAAAGGAGTATCCATGCAACTGACCATGCGTTGGTTTGGCCCCAGTGATCCGGTAGAACTCTGGAAACTGCGGCAAATCCCCGTGCTTTCGGGCGTCGTGACTTCGCTGCATGACTTTGCGCCTGGCGAAGCCTGGACAACCCCAGCAATGGCAGCCCTGAGCCAGCAGATAGTGGACGCTGGACTGGAAATTGCCGTCATAGAAAGCATTCCCGTTCACGAGGACATCAAACTGGGCAATGAGCAGCGGGACGAACGCATCGCCGTGTGGCTGGAATCGCTGCGCGTGGTAGCAGGTGCTGGGGTTCGCACCGTCTGCTACAACTTCATGCCCGTGTTTGACTGGACGCGTACTGACCTCGCTCACCCCCTGCCCGACGGCTCCACCACGCTGATTTTCCGGCAAAGTGAGGTGGATGCACTGCGAATTGGCGAGGGCAATCTGAGTTTGCCGGGCTGGGCTGAAGCCTACACCGCCGGGCAACTGCGGGGACTGAAAGCTGCTTATGCCGATGTGGACGCTGAAAAACTGCGTGAAAACCTCGCCTACTTCCTGCGAGCGGTGGTGCCTGAGGCGGCACGACTGGGTGTGCAGCTTGCCATTCACCCGGATGATCCACCCTGGCCTGTGCTGGGTCTGCCCCGCGTGGTCAGCACGGCGGACGACCTACGTTTTATTCTGGACGCCGTGCCCGACAAGCATAACGGCCTGACCTACTGCCTCGGTTCGCTGGGTTCCCGCCCTGACAATGACCTGCCCGCATTGGCCCGCGAGTTTGCCTCACGTATCCATTTTGTCCATGCTCGCAACGTCAAGCGCACTGGAGAGCGAGATTTTGATGAGGTGCCGCACGTCTCGCGTTACGGCAGCACCGAACTGGCGCGTACCGTCATGCTTTTGCAAAAGCTGCGTCCTGACATTCCGATTCGGCCCGACCACGGGCGCATGATTTGGGGTGAAACGGGCCGTGCTGGATACGGCCTGTATGACCGCGCATTGGGCGCGACATATCTCCAGGGCCTGATGGATGCCGTAGATGGTGGGTGACTTCTTCTCATCCCAGTCAAGAAACATGGCCGTAAGGCAGGTTTTTATCTCAACCGAGTTCAGGAAGAAGAAGCCGTAGGCCAACGATGGGTTTAACGCGAATTTGACGCACTACAGCGGTTAAAGAGCGTGAATGACCAAGCAGTATCCCAAGGACGAGTCCATTTAGGGCTGCCCGACCCTGTGCGCCTCGCCTCATACGGCAACGATCTTCATGCAGCACGGTATCTCGGGCATGGTGGCTGCGGTTTTCAATGCCCCAGTGACCTCGCCAAATATCCTCAGCCTGTTTTGCCGTCAGCAGCATGCTGCTGACGGCAAACCGTATTTCCACAGTCTGCTTGCCGTTTCGGCGTGTCACACGGTGCTCACGTCGTATTAATGTCTTCACGTCAGGCAACGCTTCCCGGATTGCTTCGGGAACAGCAGTCAGGATATCCGTGCGTCGTTCCCAAACTTCGCCGCTCCTGTTTTCTACGTCAACAACGCCATTTTCTGTTGGATATGAAAAGGCGATAA